>JBAXEJ010000014.1:0-46119 GCA_037140475.1 Gallionellaceae bacterium | reverse complement strand
TTACTGGCGCGCGGCGTTTATTTGCAAGGAATTCATAATGAATTTCTGCAGCAAAAAGGATCAGCTCGGTATGACCGAGTAATCGACATTCATGCGCATCGCGGCATGATTAGTGATCGACATGGCGAGCGTATTGCGATTAGCACGCCTGTTGAATCGATATGGGCGAGTCCGCAAGATGTTGAGGCAACGCCAAAGCAAATAATGCAGTTGGCATTGTTGTTGGGCTTAAATGCAGACGAATTGAAAAAACGCATGTTTGATTCGTCACGCGACTTTATTTATTTGAAGCGCCAGTTGCCGCCAGAAGTGGCCGAAAAGGTAGTGCGCTTAGGCATCTCCGGGGTTTCACTCAAGCGTGAGTATCGTCGCTACTACCCTGGTGGTGAGGTGACCTCGCACCTACTTGGCTTTACTGATGTTGACGATAACGGCCAAGAGGGCATCGAACTGGCATTGCAGCCGCAGCTGGGAGGCAAGGCGGGTAGTCAGCGCGTGATTAAAGATCGTCGCGGACATATCGTTGAGGACGTGGCCAGTGTGCGAGCGCCTAAAGAGGGTGGTGATGTTGCGCTGAGTATTGATAACAAAATTCAATTTTTGGCTTTCCGTGAAATTAAGCAGGCCGTTGAGCAGTACAAGGCGAAGGCCGGATCTATTGTTGTGTTGGATGCAAAAACAGGCGAGGTTTTGGCGTTAGCTAATTGGCCTAGTTACAACCCAAATAATCGTGAGAAACCCAGTGTTAATTTACTGAGAAATCGTGTGGTAACTGACTTGTTTGAGCCCGGCTCAACAATGAAGCCATTTACGATTGCTGCGGCACTGGAGCTTGGAAAAGTAGTGCCTGGCACCATGATTAATACTGAGCATGGGGTGTACACCGTTGGTGGGCGAAAGATTCACGATACACATCCTCATGCCAGCATGAGTGTGGCGGAGGTGATTCAGCAGTCAAGCAACGTGGGAGCTGCAAAAATTGCCCTGATGATGGAGCCAAAACAGTTTTGGCATAGCTTAAGTGAGAATGGATTCGGCGTGCAGACTGGCTGTGAGTTCCCCGGTGAGGCAGCAGGAAGGTTGCGCGATTACGTCAAGTGGATGCCTATTGAACAAGCGACCATGTCATACGGCAACGGCATTTCGGTCAATCTGTTGCAATTGGCACGGGCTTACACCGTGTTTGCCAATGAGGGTGAGCTCAAGACGGTGACTTTGCTCAAGCAAGAAATTCCAACTATTGGCCCGAAAGTGTATTCAGCCAAAACGGCGATCGAAGTGCGCGATATGTTAGAGACCGTTGTGCGACCTGGAGGCACAGCGCCGCTGGCTCAGATTATGGGTTATCGCGTGGCGGGAAAAACTGGCACTGCGCACAAACTGGAAGGCGGACATTACGTCAATAAATACATCGCTTCATTTGTTGGGTTGGCGCCTGCTTCTAATCCTCGCCTGATTGTTGCGGTCATGGTGAATGAGCCGAGTGGCGAACAATATTATGGCGGGCAGGTGGCAGCACCTGCCTTTAGTAACGTCATGGGTGCAGCTTTGCGTATGCTTAATGTGCCGAATGACGCGCCCCTCAACAATGTGATGCAGCCCAATCCAGACCAGCTAATCAGGGAGGAGGTATGAGTCACCTCTCCTCAGCATTGCTAAATTCGCTCGGTGTAAGCATTTCTCATCTAGAAACCGACAGCCGCTTAGTGAACCCAGGAGATACTTTTGTGGCTTATCCGGGCGGGCAGTCGGATGGCCGCCATTTCATTGACCAGGCGATTGCCAATGGTGCCAATGCGGTGATCTGGGAGGCGAAAAATTTCGTTTGGGATGAGTCGTGGGCAGTGCCAAATTTGGCAGTGAGCGATTTGCGTCAGCAAGCAGGCGAATTAGCAGATTGTGTTTACGAAGCGCCGTCGAAAAAATTATGGATGGTGGGGGTAACCGGTACTAACGGCAAGACCACCTGTAGCCATTGGGTAGCGCGTTCATTTAATGCGCTGGGGCGCAAGAGTGCAATGATTGGCACTCTGGGTAATGGCTTTGCAGATGCATTGCAAACCAGTGTCAACACCACGCCTGAGGCGATCAAAGTGCATGGACTCTTGGCTGATTATTCGCAGCATGGGGCGCAAGTCGTTGCAATGGAAGTGTCATCACATGCGCTCGCTCAGGGCAGGGTTAGCGCCGTTAATTTCGATGTAGCGCTGCTCACTAATTTAAGCCGCGATCACCTTGATTATCACGGTGATATGCATAGCTACGCATCGGCCAAGCGTCGCCTGTTTGATTGGGCGCAGCTGAAATTTGCGGTACTTAATTTTGACGATCCATTTGGTGCAGAGCTCGCTGAATCGTTGCGTGATGCGGGCGTCGAGGTGGTTGGCTACGGCCTAGATGATGCATCTTTGCAATTGGCCGAGCAGATGGGTGTGCGCATGGTGTATGGCGCTGATTTACGCATGGATGCGCAAGGTTTGAGTTTGACTGTGCGTTCAAGCTGGGGCGCAGCTATTTTGCAAAGCCAGCAAGTTGGACGATTTAATGCAGCAAATTTACTGGGCGCGCTGACCGTGTTGCTGGTGAGTGGCGTTGAGTTGTCAGCGGCGGTGAATGAGTTGGCGCAACAAAAAGCGGTTGCCGGACGGATGCAGACACTGGGCGGCAAAAATAAGCCGACGGTGGTAGTTGACTATGCGCATACGCCAGACGCATTAGAAAAAGTGTTGCAGACCTTGCGCGAAGTTACCGCACCATCAGGCGGCAAGGTAATTTGCGTGTTCGGCTGTGGCGGAGATCGCGACCGTGGCAAGCGCCCGATGATGGGAACCATCGCATCTAAGCTGGCCGATGAATGCATCATCACTAGCGACAATCCGCGTAGCGAAAGTCCGAAGGCAATTATTGACGCGATTCTATTTGGTGTAGAGGGTGATGCGTATCGGGTGATTGAAGATCGCGCACAAGCCATTGCGCGTTCAGTGAGTGGTGCGCGCGCAGTCGATACAGTGTTGATCGCGGGCAAGGGGCATGAGGACTATCAAGAGGTAAACGGCATAAAGCAGCCGTTCAGTGATAGTGAACTAGCTCGACGTGCTTTGAGCGTCTGGGCGCCAGTCGATCACAAGCAGGAGTGGGTGACTTTATGATGATGCTCTCGCAAGCGGCACAGGCATTGGACTGCAAGATGTTTGGCCCTGATGTTGAATTTAAAACTGTATCCACGGATAGCCGCAAGATTATGGCGGGTGATTTGTTTGTTGCCTTACGTGGTGAAAACTTTGACGGTTTTGAATTTGTTGCTTCATCTCTCGCTGGTGGCGCAACGGCCGCAATGGTGAATGCCGATAGTTATGCTAAGCAAGCGGCACCCCTCAATTCTCAGTCTTCAATTCTCGTTGTCGAAGATACGCGTTTGGCGCTGGGTAGGTTGGCCGCGCACTGGCGCAAGCAATTCAACATCCCTGTGGTGGGCATCACGGGTAGCAATGGAAAAACTACGGTCAAAGAAATGCTCGCAAGTATTTTGCGCGAACAAACTGGCAATGCAGATCAAGTATTGGCAACGGTCGGAAATTTAAATAACGATATTGGCTTGCCGCTCACTTTGCTCAAACTGCGTTCATCGCACCGCTATGCGGTGATTGAAATGGGTATGAATCATGCGGGTGAGATTGATTATTTGACTCACATTGCAGCACCGCAAGTTGCGCTACTTAATAATGCGGGCAGTGCGCACTTGGCTGGACTAGGTACGGTTGAAGCGGTGGCGCTGGCGAAGGGAGAGATCTTCGCAGGTTTGTCCACCCAAGGTGTTGCGGTGGTTAACGCGGACGATGATTACGCAGAGTCATGGCGCGCATTAGCTCATGGTCATCGTGTGTTGAATTTCGGCATAGATCATAAGGCAGATATTTATGCGACCTATGAGCCGCATGAATTCGGCAATCGTATTTATGTGCGTACACCGCAAGGCTCATTCAAAACAAATCTCCATGTTCCTGGTGAGCACAACGTGCGTAACGCTCTGGCGGCTACAGCGGCAGCGATTGCGTTGGAGATTCCACTGGCAGTGATTGCATCCGGTCTACTTAAGTTTTCTGGTGTGGCTGGCCGTTTGCAGCGTAAGTCTGCACTGCAAGGTGCGGTGCTATTGGATGACACATACAACGCCAACCCCGCTTCATTGCATGCAGCGTTAGAGGTGTTGTCGCGCATTCCTGGACAAAAAATTCTCGTGCTAGGAGATATGGGTGAGCTAGGTGCTGACGCGACGCGTTTTCATGCGGAGATCGGTGCGGAGGCGCGCAACTTGGGCATCCAAAAATTATTAGCGCTCGGTGACCTAAGCACCTATGCCGTCGATGAGTTTGGTGATGGCGCGACACACTTCAAACGCATAGAAGATTTGCTGACAAATTTGGAACAACACCTTGAGGTTGGATGCACGGTGCTGGTGAAGGGTTCACGCTTTATGAAAATGGAACGGGTGGTGCAGCACTGCACCGCACTTCAATAAGGGAGAGGTATGTTACTTGCGCTTGCACAATGGTTCGCCCAAGACGTTAGAACATTTAGCGTATTCAACTACATCACGCTACGCGCTGTGCTGGCTGCGATGACGGCTTTGTTTATTTCATTTTTGGTTGGCCCTGCGATGATTCGTAAGTTGGCGCAAATGAAAATTGGTCAGTCAGTGCGGACAGATGGTCCGCAAACACATTTAATTAAAGCGGGCACGCCAACGATGGGGGGCGCGCTGATTTTGACTTCAGTGGCGATCACCACCTTGTTGTGGGCGGATCTGAGCAATCCCTATATTTGGGTGGTGTTGCTGACAACGTTAGGTGTGGGTGCAATTGGTTGGGTGGATGATTATCGCAAAGTTGTGCATCGCAATTCGGATGGCCTGTCCGCAAAAGCCAAAATGTTCTGGCAGTCAGCCATTGCTTTGGCGGTAGGTGCGTATCTGTGGTCGAACGCAACATTGCCTGCGCACACCGAGTTGATCGTGCCGTTTTTCAAATACGCTGTATTCCCATTAGG
The DNA here is from genome assembly GCA_037140475.1 of Gallionellaceae bacterium. GTDB lineage: Bacteria > Pseudomonadota > Gammaproteobacteria > Burkholderiales > Gallionellaceae > PALSA-1006. The sequence continues at coordinate 41,073 of JBAXEJ010000014.1, read as the reverse complement.
TGGCTTGGCATTTGTGGTGATGGTTTATTTGGTGATTGTGGGTAGTAGCAACGCAGTCAACTTGACCGATGGCCTAGATGGACTGGCGATTATGCCGACGGTGATGGTGAGTGGCGCACTGGCAATATTTGCCTATGTGGCGGGTCACGCTGTATTCGCAAAATACTTAGGTGTGCCGCATATCCCGGGGGCGAGCGAGTTGGCGGTTTTTTGTGCCGCGATTGCTGGGGCAGGTTTGGCGTTCTTGTGGTTCAACGCCTATCCCGCAGAAGTTTTTATGGGGGATGTGGGTGCGCTGGCGTTAGGTGCAGCGCTAGGTGTAGTCGCGGTCATTGTGCGACAAGAAATTGTGTTTTTCATCATGGGCGGGGTGTTTGTGGTGGAGGCTGTTTCGGTGATGTTGCAGGTGACCTATTTCAAATACACCAAGAAAACAACGGGTGTGGGGAAGCGCATTTTTTTGATGGCGCCATTGCACCACCATTTTGAGCAAAAGGGCTGGAAAGAAACGCAAGTGGTGGTGAGGTTTTGGATCATCACCATGCTGTTGGTGTTGCTAGGCTTGGCGACGTTAAAGCTACGCTAGTCTTTAGCATATTGATTTTATTTAGATTTAATTTTTTCGACGAGATTCAGGGGAGGGCGCATGAATAGTTTGGCAGACAAGTCGGTGTTAGTTCTCGGTCTCGGAGAGACTGGGGTGTCGCTTGTCCGCTGGATGCTGGCGCATGGCGCAAAAGTGCGTGTGGCAGATAGTCGTGATGCTCCCTCCACACTGACCATGATTCAGGCCAACTTTCCACAGGTTGAAGTGAGATGTGGAATATTTCGTAGCGAACTATTAGACGATATTGAGTTGATCGCGATTAGTCCAGGAATCGCAATGGCAGAGCCGTTAGTGCAAAAAGCGCTCGCGCGAGGCATTCCAGTGGTGGGTGATATTGAGATATTTGCGCAGTCGCTGCCGAAAGAAAATCGTCCCAAGATAATTGCGATAACCGGCGCGAATGGTAAGACAACCGTTACGAGTATGGTTGGCGCAATGTGCCGTGCCGCTGGGCTGGATACTGAAGTGGCCGGCAATATTTCGCCTGCGGTGCTGGATGTGTTGGTGCAGCGCAAAGGTAAACATCCTGATGTGTGGGTGCTGGAGCTGTCGAGTTTTCAATTAGAGACAACATATACCCTGAATGCAGACGCGGCCACGGTGCTGAATATTAGCGAAGATCACATGGATCGTTACGCCAATATTGGTGCTTACATTGCAGCAAAGGCGCGAATTTTTAGGAGCGATGGCCGTGGCAGTGTGCAAGTACTAAATCGCGATGACGCTGAAAGTTTAGCGATGGGGTTGCGTGAGCGCCTGATCCAAACTTTTGGAGTGGCTTCGCCGAATATGGAAAAGCATGATCTTGGTATTGAGCAGGAAAATGATGAGGTCTGGTTGGTTGAGGGGACTCGCCGGCTGCTCAATGCAGTCGAGTTAAAAGTGGTTGGTATGCACAATATATCGAATGCACTGGCGGCGATTTCGCTGTGCCGTGCTGTGGGAATTCCGATGCCACCTTTGTTGAGCGCGTTGCGCGAATTTAGAGGCTTGCCACATCGCGTAGAAAAAGTCGCTGAGATTAATGACGTTACCTACTTTGATGATTCGAAGGGTACTAACGTAGGGGCGACGGTCGCAGCGCTAGACGGGTTGGGGCGTCCAACCATCATTATTTTAGGTGGAGATGGCAAGGGGCAAGACTTCACTCCGCTACAAAATGCAGTCGCAAAACATGCGCGCGTTGCGGTGTTGATTGGGCGCGATGCGGAAAAAATTGCTGCAGCGCTGCACGAATGTGGCGTGCCCTTGATGTTTGCTAAAGACTTGCCAGAGGCGGTACGTACTAGCGCGGCAGAAGCACAGCCAGGCGATGCCGTGTTGTTATCGCCCGCATGTGCCAGTTTCGATATGTTCAAAAACTATGAGCATCGCGCCGAAGTATTTGTTAGTGCAGTGCGTGAGTTGGAGGCACTGGCGTCATGACAACCTTGAGCCTCGGTAGTTCGCGCCGTGAGATCGCAGAGTACGACAACGTGCTGGTGTGGATCGTCACAGCCTTACTGGCGCTGGGGCTGGTGATGGTTTATTCCGCATCTATTGCCACGGCAGAGGCCGGAAAATTTACGGGGTATCAACCAAGTTATTACTTAATACGTCATGCGGTATTTGTTTTAGTTGGCTTGTTCGCAGGCATCTTGGTGTTTCAAGTGCCAACGAAAACGTGGCAAAACTGGGCGCCGTATTTGTTTTTGCTTGGGGTGGTGTTGCTACTGTTGGTGTTGATTCCTGGCATTGGACGTGCGGTGAATGGTAGCCGTCGATGGTTGTCATTATTTGTGATCAATCTGCAGCCATCCGAGTTAATGAAATTTTTTGCGGTGTTGTATGCGGCAGATTACGCGGTGCGTAAAGGTGCGGTCAAAAACAGTTTGAGCAAGGCTTTCTTCCCGATGTTCGTGGTGATGGCATTAGTGGGAACTTTGTTGCTGTTGGAGCCAGACATGGGAGCCTTCGTGGTGATTTGCGCGATTGCGATGGGCACGCTATGGCTGGGTGGATTCAATCTCAAAATATTCGGTTTGTTGACAGTCGCACTGCCGATGGCATTTGCCGCACTAATTTTGACTTCGCCCTATCGCATGCAACGTGTAGTCGGATTTATGGACCCGTGGTCAGATCCCTATGGCAAGGGTTATCAGTTAAGTCATGCACTCATTGCCTTTGGCCGCGGTGAGTGGCTAGGTGTTGGTTTAGGGGCAAGCGTAGAAAAATTGTTTTATCTACCCGAAGCGCATACCGACTTTTTGTTGGCAGTGATCGCGGAAGAGTTGGGATTCTTTGGTGTGTTGGCAGTGATCGCATTATTTGCTTGGTTGATCGTGCGGGCTTTCAGCATCGGGCGACATGCTGCAATGGAGGAGCGCTTATTTCCAGCATTGGTGGCGCAAGGAATTGCGGTGTGGCTAGGCGTGCAAGCGATGATCAATATGGGTGTGAACATGGGTGTTTTGCCAACTAAAGGATTAACACTTCCTTTTCTAAGTTTCGGCGGTAGCGGTGTGGTGGTGAATTGCATTGCGATTGCGGTGTTGCTGCGAATTGACTACGAGAATAGGCGTGTTGCACGAGGGCTTCCAATATGAGTCGCACTCTTCTCATCATGGCGGGCGGAACAGGCGGGCATATCTACCCAGGGTTGGCTGTTGCTGACGCATTACGTGCGAAGGACTGGAACGTCGTGTGGTTGGGTGCGCCGAATAGTATGGAAGCAGAGTTGGTACCTAAGCATGGCTACCCGATGGCATGGGTAAATTTTACGGGTGTGCGAGGTAAAGGTGCACTGCGCTTATTGACACTGCCGTTTACTTTGTTACGCGCCTTGGGTCAAAGCTTTGATGCGATGTTGCGTCACCGGCCTGATGTAGTGCTGGGTATGGGGGGCTATATCACGATGCCGGGTGGATTGATGGCGGCATTGCTGCGCCGTCCGTTAGTCATTCACGAGCAAAATTCTATTGCAGGAATGAGTAATAAAGTTTTGGCAAAAATCGCTTCGCGAGTGCTGAGTGGTTTTCCAGATGTGCTAGTTAAAAGTATTTGGTGCGGCAATCCAGTGCGAGCCGATATAGCGTCCCCGAAGTACGGTATGCAGGTCGATCTGGTAAATTGAATGTGCTGGTGGTGGGCGGTAGCTTAGGCGCACAAGCGCTCAACAAGGCCTTGCCGAAAGCGCTCGCGCTGCTGGCAGAAGCAGAACGGCCGAACGTGTTGCATCAAGCTGGAAAAAAGCATTTTGAAGCCGTGCAAAAACTTTATGCAGATGCAAAAGTTGGCGCTGAGGTGCGCGCCTTTTTAGAAGACATGGCGGATCAGTATGCAAAAGCAGATGTGGTGATTTGTCGTGCTGGGGCGCTAACCATCGCAGAGTTGGCTGCAGCAGGTGTGGCGAGCGTGCTGATTCCATTTCCGTTTGCAGTAGATGACCACCAAACATACAACGCAAGATTTTTAAGCGACAAAGGTGCGGCGATTTTGTTGCCGCAAACAGAATTAAGTGCGGAGAAGTTGGCGCAACTGTTGCATAAGTTGACAAGAGAGAAGTTGCTGGTAATGGCGCAAGCCGCACGCAGTTTGGCGAAGCCGGATGCAACGGCGCAAGTAGTGCAGGTCTGTGAATTACTGGGGGAGGCCGCATGAAACACAAAATTAAAAACATCCACTTCGTCGGTATAGGCGGATCCGGCATGAACGGAATCGCAGAGGTTCTTCTTAACTTGGGTTTTAAAGTGAGTGGATCTGATTTGAGTGAGAGTGCAGTTACCCAGCGCCTGCGGGGCCTAGGAGCAACCATTTACTATGGTCACGATACAAATAATTTGCGTGATGCAGATGCGGTAGTGACCTCGACAGCGGTGAAAGCGGACAACCCAGAAGTGGTTTCTGCACGCAATAAACGTATTCCAGTCGTACCGCGCGCGGTGATGTTGGCCGAGTTGATGCGCTTGCGCCAAGGTATTGCGGTGGCGGGAACGCACGGAAAAACGACAACGACTTCGTTGGTAACCAGCGTGTTGGCTAAAGGGGGGTATGACCCGACTTTTGTCATCGGAGGTCGTCTCAACAGCAGTGGTGCAAATGCGCGTTTGGGTACAGGTGAATTTATTGTGGCAGAGGCGGATGAGTCTGATGCTTCATTTTTGTATCTCACGCCGATCTTAGCAGTGGTCACCAATATCGACGCCGATCACATGGAAACGTATGGCCATGATTTCAATAAATTGAAACAGGCCTTCGTTGATTTCATTGAGCGTCTGCCGTTTTATGGCCGAGCGATGCTATGTGTGGACGACGCAAACGTGCGTGAAATTTTGCCACGCATCAGTAAGCCAGTGACGACTTACGGTTTTTGCGAAGACGCGCAAATTCGTGCAGTCAATGTGCGACACGAAGGCGGCAAGATGCGCTTTACAGCGCTATGTCGGCATAACACGGTGCCAATTGATCTTGATGTCACTCTTAATTTGGCCGGCTTGCACAATGTACTCAATTCCTTGGCCGCGATTGCAGTCGCGCTAGAGGTTGGTGTTGCGGGAGATGCGATTGTGGCAGCGCTTGCAGAATTTGAAGGCGTGGGACGTCGTATGCAGCGCTATGGCGAAATTACATTGGCGAGTGGCGGCACGTTCACGCTGATCGACGATTACGGACATCACCCCGTGGAGATGAAAGCAACTCTAGCGGCAGTGCGTGGCGCGTTTCCAAATAAGCGATTGCTGTTGGCGTTTCAGCCGCATCGCTACACCCGTACTCGTGATTTGTTCGAAGACTTTGTGCAAGTGATGTCAGGTGTGGACGCCTTGGTGTTGAGTGAGATCTATGCGGCCGGCGAAACGCCGATCGTGGCGGCGGATGGTCGTGCGCTAATGCACGCCTTGCGTGTGGCGGGGCAAAGTGAGGCGACCTTCGTAGAAAAAATAACCGAGATGCCGCAAGCCATTATGCAGATGGCGCGTGTTGGTGATGTGGTCTTGACGATGGGAGCAGGCACGATTGGTGGCGTTCCCAATATGGTGAAGCAACTATCTCAAAAATGAATATGAGCGAGCCAACACAATTTAGTGAGAAGGGTTTGCGCGGCGAGATGCGCCATGACGTGGATATGAGTCGTTATACCAGTTGGCGTGCAGGCGGCATTGCGCAGCGCATGTATCGCCCTGCCGATCTTGCCGATCTACAACTATTTTTGAGTTTATTGCCTGCAGAGGAATCACTCGTTGCGATTGGCCTAGGAAGCAATTTATTAATTAGAGATGGCGGCTTACGCGGCACAGTGTTGTTGATGCATGGTGCGTTAAGTGAAATGCATATGGATGGTGATTATGTCTACGCTCAGGCGGGAGTGCCGGGTGCGAAATTAGCGCGTTTCGCGGCTGCTAATGAGTTGCATGGCGCTGGGTTTTTCGCAGGAATACCCGGTACGTTGGGCGGTATGTTAGCGATGAATGCAGGATGCTATGGCAGCGAAACATGGGACAAGGTGGTGCGCGTGCAGGTGATGACTCGTAACGGAGAGTTGCAGATGCGTACACCGCAAGACTACCAAGTGAGTTATCGCCATGCGAGCAGAAATCGGGATGCGAAATGCGACATTCAGGATTCAGTTGGCCAGGAATTTTTTGTAAGTGCTTGGTTGAAATTTGACCAAGGTGAAAGCGAAGTTGCGAAACTGGACATTAAGGCGTTACTGGAAAAGCGTAGTGCGAGTCAGCCATTGCACTTGCCGAACGCGGGTTCTGTATTCCGCAATCCACAGGGCAATCATGCGGCGAGATTAATCGAAAGCTGTGGGCTTAAAGGGCTACGCATTGGTGGCGCTCAAGTGTCGCAAAAACACGCCAACTTTATCGTCAATATCGCCAATGCATCGGCGACAGACATTGAAAATTTAATTGAGCAGGTGCGTGCAACCGTTGCAGAGAAAACAGGGGTGAAATTGCAGCCCGAGGTGAAAATAATTGGAGAGAAGTTGGCGTGAATAACTTTGGGAAAGTAGCCGTTTTGTTTGGCGGCAGTTCAGCTGAGCGCGAGGTGTCTCTGAAAAGCGGTGCGGCAGTACTTGCTGCGCTGCAGAAGAGTGGTGTAAATGCGCACGCCTTCGATCCCGCTGAGCGCGACATACATGCGCTACGAGACGAGAAATTCGACCGCGTATTTATTGCATTGCATGGGCGCTTCGGCGAAGACGGTACGGTGCAGGGCGCACTGGAGTTAATGGATATTCCTTACACGGGAAGTGGCGTGTTGGCCTCTGCATTGGCAATGGATAAGTGGCGGACTAAATTGGTATGGCAGGCGGCTAAGTTGCCAATCCCCGAATTTGAAATGTTGACCGAGCAAAGTGACTGGCAAGCAGTGGTAAAGCGCTTGGGTTTGCCACTTTTTGTGAAGCCAGCGAATGAAGGTTCTAGCGTAGGGATTAGTAAGGTAAAGCGTGTTGAAGATTTGCAGGCTGCGTATCAAGAGGCAGCCAAGTACGATAAATTGGTTATTGCGGAACGCTTTGTGGGCGGTGGCGAATATACCGTTGCCATCTTGGATGGTCGTGCTTTACCGGCAATCAAGATTGAGCCGGCTAATGAGTTTTATGACTATGAGTCGAAATATTTACGCGATGACACACGCTATTTGTGCCCTTGTGGATTGAGTGCTGAGCAAGAAGCAGAGATGCAGCAATTGGCGCAACAGGGTTTTGCGGTGATTGGTGGGCAAGGTTGGGGGAGGGTGGACTTTTTAAGAGACGAGCAGGGGAAGGCCTATTTGCTGGAGGTGAATACCTCACCCGGCATGACGGATCACAGCCTCGTGCCAATGGCGGCAAGACAAGCCGGTATCAATTTTGAGCAGTTGGTTTTGCAAATATTGGAGTCGGCGCATGTGGGATAACCCCCAGCTTTTAAAAAGTACGGCTAATTTTTTATTCGGACTGAGTGTGTTGTTAATCCTAATAGGTGCAGCGCGCTATGTTTTGGGCTTGCCAATTTTTCCGCTTAAGACAGTGCAGTTGAAAGTGGCACCGGAAAGGGTACCGGTCGATTTGATAGAGCGTCTGGTGCATGAGCAGATTAAGGGGAATTTTTTTACGGTTGATATCAATCGAACTCGCTTGTCATTTGAACAATTACCTTGGGTACGCAAAGTGAGTGTGCGCAGAAAATTTCCATGGGGGATCGAAGTGGAAATTGAGGAGCATGTGGCGCTAGCGAAGTGGAATGACAAGTCGCTGGTGAACACCTATGGCGAGGTATTTGGCGCGGAGTATAAAAATGAACTGCCTGTATTTATTGGGCAAGCCGACACCTCGGATCTGGTGGCGAAAATGTATGGCGAGTTAAAAAATGAACTGTTACCGATTCAGCAAGAGATTGGACAGATCAGTTTGTCGCCGCGTTATGCATGGCAGCTACGTTTAAAGAATGGCATGGTTTTGGAATTGGGGCGCGAACAAATGCTGCAAAGATTAACTCGTTTTGTTGGGGTGTATCCCTACAGCGTTGCGACCTTGACTAACCCGGTGAAACATATTGATTTGCGTTATCGCAATGGTTTTGCGGCCTACTTGCCAAGTGGTGTGGGCGCGCCAGAAAAACAGAATTCAGCTAACAAGGTTTAGAGGGTAAAAGTGATGAGTAAAAACAGAGAAGTTAAAAACCTAATTGTTGGATTAGATATTGGGACATCCAAGATTGTCACCATTGTCGCCGAGGTCAAACCAGAAGGTACGCTAGAGGTCATTGGCGTGGGGATGCATGAATCTTCGGGTATGAAAAAAGGCATGGTGGTGAACATTGATGCATCAGTAGGTGCGATTCAGCGCTCATTAGGTGATGCAGAGCTGATGGCGGATTGCAAAATTACCGAGGTTTATACCGGTATTGCTGGCGGCCATATTCGTAGCTCGAATGCGAATGGCATGGTCAAAATTAAAGATAAAGAGGTGATTCAGGCTGACATTGATCGCGTGGTAGAGACAGCCAGCTCAATCAGTCTGCCGAGTGACCAACAGATTCTGCATATTCTGGAGCAAGAGTTTTGCATCGACGGACAAGAGGGCATTAAGAAGCCATTGGGTATGAGTGGTATGCGCTTGGAAGTTGAGGTGCATATTGTTACTGGCGCAGTGGCGGCCGTGCAAAACATCATGAAGTGTGTGCATCGATGCGGCCTAGAAGTAAATTCAATGATTTTGCAGCCACTGGCATCGAGTCGAGCAGTGTTGGCGGACGATGAAAAAGACTTGGGCGTTTGCCTGGTGGACATTGGCGGCGGCACAACAGATGTGGCTATCTTTACGGGTGGTGCGATTCGCCATACTGCGGTCATTCCCATAGCCGGTGATCAAATTACCAACGACATCGCGATGGCGTTGCGCACGCCTACCAAAGATGCAGAAGATATCAAAATTAAATATGGATGTGCCTTGCGCCAGCTAGCAGATGAGGCGCCGATTGAGGTTCCAGGCGTAGGTGAACGTGGCGTGCGAACGTTGTCGCGTCAAACACTGGCTGATGTGATTGAGCCGCGTGTAGAGGAATTGTATTCCTTGGTGCAGGCGGAATTACGCCGCAGTGGCTTCGAAGATTTGCTCTCGTCTGGCATCGTGATTACCGGCGGTAGCAGTGCTATGCAAGGCATGGTGGAGCTGGGCGAAGAAATATTCCACATGCCAGTACGGCTAGGCTTGCCACGTTATGTCGGCGGACTCTCAGATGTGGTTAAGACACCAAGATTTGCCACTGGTGTTGGGTTGCTGCTGTATGGATTAGATCAGCAGAAAAAACATGAAGTGCATCGGATGAGTTCAGGCTCGTTTAAAGATGTGATGACGCGAATGAAAGAGTGGTTTCAAGGAAATTTTTGAGTTGGCAGTTTAGGTTGAGATGAAATTTTTTAGGGGTTAGTAGTTCAGGGTATTAGTTAGTAATTTAATTAAGGAGAAAACGATGTTTGAGTTAATGGATGCACAACCACATGGTGCTGTAATTAAAGTGATCGGTGTAGGCGGCTGTGGCGGCAATGCAGTTGATCACATGATTGAGCAGGGCGTTCAGGGTGTCGAATTCATTGCAATCAATACTGATGCTCAGGCACTAAAGCGCAGCAAAGCACGTATGCAGCTGCAAATCGGCACTGCGCTTACTAAAGGTTTGGGTGCTGGTGCTAAACCTGAAATTGGCCAAGCAGCTGCTGAAGAAGATCGTGAACGCATCGCCGAGATTATTCGCGGTGCGAACATGGTGTTCATCACCGCAGGCATGGGTGGCGGCACGGGTACAGGCGCGGCTCCTGTGGTTGCCCGAGTGGCTAAGGATATGGGTATCCTGACGGTGGCCGTGGTTACAAAGCCATTCGTTTTCGAGGGTAAGCGTATGAGCTTGGCGCAGACAGGAATTGAAGAGTTGTCAGCGTATGTTGACTCTTTAATCATTGTGCCCAATGCAAAGTTGATGGAAGTGCTGGGTGGCAAGACAACGTTGCCAGCTGCATTTAAGGCGGCTAACGGCGTGTTGCAAGGCGCGGTGGCAGGTATTGCTGAAGTGATTAATGTTCCCGGAATGGTGAACGTCGACTTTGCTGACGTGTGCACATTAATGTCTGAAAACGGCATGGCAATGATGGGGGCTGCAACAGCAACTGGCGAAGATCGTGCTAAACGTGCGGCTGAGCAGGCGATTGCGAGCCCATTGCTGGAAGACGTTGATCTGTCAGGTGCAAGAGGTGTGCTGGTGAATATCACTTCCAGTAGCAACCTTACCTTGGAAGAGTTGCATGATGTAATGAATTGTTTCCAGTTCGCCGCATCCGAGGCGACGGTGATTGTCGGTTCAGTATTTGATGAGGCGATGGGCGATGAACTGCGCGTAACGATTGTTGCTACAGGTTTAGGTGCGATTAGAAAGCCGAAGCCAGTATTGGTGCCGCAGCCTCAGGTGCAATTGCGTACTGGTACGCATGATTTGCCTTCAGTCGATTATCGCGAATTGGATATGCCAGCCGTCATGCGCACAGGTCGTCACCATGCGGCTACGGTGGAGGCGATGAAGCAGTCTGGGGTGGAAACACTGGATATTCCGTCGTTCCTGCGCAAGCAAGCTGACTGATAAAGTGAGCGCAGGCTTATGGGAGCCGGTCTAAGTGGCTTGATCGGCTGTGGTAAACTGCGCGTCAAATAAGGTAGTCATGATAAAGAGACGAAATGGTTAAGCAGCGGACATTAAAAACGACAGTGCAGGCAACGGGTGTTGGTCTGCATACGGGTGAAAAGGTTGATCTGACCTTGCGTCCTGCGCCTGCAAATAGCGGGATTGTGTTCCGTCGCGTGGACCTGCCTGAGCCTGTCGATATTCAGGCAGAGGCGCATGCGGTTCACGACACTCGTTTATCAACCTGCCTAGAGGCGAATGGAGCGAGAGTCGCGACCGTTGAGCATTTGATGTCGGCGCTAGCGGGTTTGGGAATTGATAATATCGTGATTGATATTAGCAGTCCCGAGTTGCCGATCATGGATGGCAGTGCTGGTACATTTGTTTTCTTGATTCAATCTGCCGGTATTGTTGAACAATCAGCAGCTAAGAAATTTATCCGCATTAAAAAATCGGTTGAAGTGAAGGACGGCGATAAATGGGTGAGATTTGATCCGTTTAACGGCTATAAACTTAACTTCACGATCAATTTCTCCCACCCCGTTTTTGCTAATACCAAACAACAGGTAACGGTTGATTTGGGCGAGCACTCCTATATAAAAGAAGTCAGTCGCGCTCGAACATTTGGTTTTATGCAAGATGTCGAGTACATGCGCTCACAAGGATTGGCGCTGGGAGGCAACCTAGATAATGCGATCGTGATGGATGAATATCGTGTGATCAATCCAGATGGCTTGCGTTTCGAAGATGAATTTGTCAAACATAAAGTATTGGATGCGATTGGTGATCTATATTTATTAGGCCATCCGTTGATTGGCGCATTCTCTGGTTATAAGTCAGGACATGCCCTCAATAACGCACTGCTACGAGCAATGTTAGCGGATGAGACAGCATGGGAGTTTGTGACTTTCGATAAGGCGGAAGAAGCGCCTGATTTTCTTCGTTTGCAACTGCAAGCGGCTTAAGCTAAATCGTCCGCTATGTTGGCATTGCGACTGCTATTCGTTATATCCGCGTTAGTCATCGTATTGTCATTTGGCTTATATCTCTTTACCCGCAAACAAAAGTTTCTGCGATTTGCTTGGCAAGTAGTGCGTTTTGTAGCGGTATTGCTACTTGTGTTTGGAGTGTTGTTCTTGCTAGAACGGTATGTGTTAATTGCTTGGAGGGTTCTCGTCTAGTCTCGATGCGCGAGTCGGTTCAGGGCCTCTTTTAGTGGAGACTCGGCTAACTGATCGGCAAAGTTGCTGAGGCGTAATTTCTCTGCTGAACTCAGGATGCGAGCGGGTTCTAGCTGGGTCAATTTTACGGTGCTAACTTGCACCTGTACCTGAATTGCAGTAACCTCGGCGCCCCTTTCGCGGAGCTGCACTACTAGTTCTGGGGTCATTTGCCGTAGCTTGGCTGCAACAGCACCATTGTTAGCTTCGATAGTAAGTGTTTCTTGGTTCAAATAGGCAACACGGCAACCGCGTCTTAAAGAGGGAGGGACTACCTGTTCCCAGTTTTTTTGTAATGCATTGATTTGGCCTGCTTTTTGAGACAGAAGGCTAAGTTCGCGACTAGCACTGAAGAAGGTGTTTAGGCGGTCCGGCACGATAGCAATAGTATAAATAGAAGAAAGGGGAGGCATGGATATTATTCTAGTTTCCAATCGTTTAGCAAAAGCTCGCAGTATCACGCTAACAAAAAAACACTTAATTGCGCTCGGAATGATGGCGATGGTGCTGTTTTTAGCGGCAGTGCTCACAGTGCAGTATGCAATTGTGCGTTTGCAGCCTAATGCTATTAGTAATGAATTAAAGGGTTGGCTAGCCAGTGCGCAGCAAGACGAGCAAAGAAAACAACAGGCTTTTTTGCACGAAAGCATGGATACCATGGCTAAAAACTTAGGCCAGTTGCAGGCACGCCTCGCGCGTCTGGATACCTTGGGTGCTCGGCTCGCGAAGATGGCAGGAATGAAGCCACAAGAATTTTCGTTTGAGCAATCCCCTGCGCAAGGGGGGCCTTATATTCCCGTATCGCAACAAGCCGATATGAGTGCTGGCGCAATGAGCGAGCAACTTTCGGCACTTTCCTCCCTGCTCAACGATCGTGGCGATAAGTTGACAGCACTTGAAACGATGTTGATGCAAAACACCTTGAGTAACCATTTGTTGCAGTCGGTTGCGCCAATCAATGATGGTTGGCACTCGTCTAATTTCGGTTGGCGGATTGATCCCTTTACAGGCAAAAATGCGATGCACGAGGGCGTAGATTTTATGGTGCAACAAGGCACACCAATCTATGCAGCAGCGGGAGGTATTGTCGTTTTTTCTGATTACCACCCACAATATGGAAACATGATCGAAATCGACCATGGTAACGATATCGTCACGCGTTACGCTCATGCTTCAAAACTAATGGTTAAGGTGGGCGCTGTAGTGAGAAGTGGGCAGGAGGTTGCCAAGGTCGGAAGTACGGGGCGCTCTACCGGTAACCATTTGCACTTTGAAGTGAGATACAAGGGAATGGCGCAAAATCCAGTGCGATTCCTGCCAAAAGAAGTGGGTTAATTAAAAAATTGTATGGGTAATGGGGCGGTGAACCGCCTCTTCTTTTTGTCACCGTAGTTACACAGTAAATTAAGAACATGATTTCAAAATTGTTGAAAAGCGTATTTGGTAGTCGCAATGATCGTCTGCTGAAACAGTATCGTCGCAACGTGGAAACAATTAACGCGCTAGAGGCAAGCGTGGCAGTCTTATCAGATGATGAACTGCGCAATAAAACCGAACAATTCAAACAGCGAGTGCAACAGGGTGAGACGTTAGATTCACTCCTGCCAGAAGCTTTTGCAGTAGTCCGCGAAGGCGGTAAACGCTCGCTACAAATGCGTCACTTTGATGTCCAGTTGGTAGGCGGCATGGTGTTGCACTACGGCAAGATAGCGGAGATGCGCACGGGTGAGGGCAAAACGCTGATGGCAACCTTGCCTGCGTATTTAAATGCACTCTCTGGTAAAGGTGTGCATGTCGTGACGGTGAACGACTATTTGGCTTCGCGCGATGCCGAGTGGATGGGCCGCCTGTACCGTTTCCTAGGTTTATCCGTGGGTGTAATTTTGTCGAACATGGATCATGGCGACAAGCAATCTGCTTATGCTGCGGATATCACTTATGGCACAAACAACGAATTTGGTTTTGACTACCTACGTGACAATATGGCGGGGCAATCCGAAGAGCGCTTCCAGCGAGGTTTAAATTTTGCCGTTGTCGATGAAGTAGACTCGATCTTGATTGACGAAGCTCGTACGCCGCTAATTATTTCTGGCCAAGCGGAAGACAATCTTGATGTGTATCTACACATGAACAAGATAGTGCCACATTTAACGCGTCAGAAAGAGGAAGAAGGAGCAGGCGATTTCAGTGTTGATGAGAAAAATCACCAAATTCTGTTGAGCGAAGTCGGCCATGAACGCGCTGAACAATTATTGTCTCAGGCAGGACTTTTGCCCGCGGGCGGTAGTTTGTATGACCCTGCCAATATCACCTTGATTCATCACTTATATGCCGCACTGCGCGCGCATGTGCTTTACCTACGTGATCAGCACTATGTTGTACAAAACGATGAGGTGGTGATCGTCGATGAATTCACTGGACGTTTAATGTCGGGGCGCCGTTGGTCGGACGGTCTGCATCAGGCTGTAGAAGCAAAAGAAGGCGTGGCGATTCAAAAAGAAAATCAAACGCTGGCTTCGATCACCTTCCAGAACTATTTCCGCATGTATAACAAGCTGTCAGGCATGACGGGTACAGCGGATACCGAAGCCTACGAATTCCAAACGATTTACAACTTGGAAACGGTCATCATTCCACCGCACCGACCTACGGTGCGTAACGATTTGATGGATAAAGTTTACCTCTCGACGCATGAGAAATATGTAGCGGTGATTGCTGATGTGCGCGATTGCTATCAACGTGGACAGCCTGTGTTGGTGGGCACGACTTCGATTGAAACCTCTGAGCTGCTCTCAGGTTTATTGGATAAAGAGAAATTGCCACATCAAGTGTTGAACGCAAAACAACATGCTCGTGAAGCTGAAATCATCGCGCAAGCAGGCAGCCCAAAGATGATTACGATTGCGACCAACATGGCGGGTCGTGGTACTGACATTGTGTTGGGTGGCAACGTTGAAAAGCCGATTGAAATAGTGCGCATGGATGAGAGTCTTGATGCGGTGACACGAGAGCAGCGCGTGGCTGAATTACGCGCTAAATGGCAGCCTATTCATGAGCAAGTGATTGCCAGTGGCGGTTTGCATATTATCGGCACTGAGCGCCACGAATCGCGTCGTGTTGATAATCAATTGCGAGGCCGTGCCGGACGTCAAGGTGACCCAGGCTCTAGTCGCTTTTATTTGTCGTTAGAGGATCCTCTACTAAGAATTTTTGCTTCTGATCGCGTTTCCGCGATTATGAATAAGTTTAAATTGCCAGAAGGTGAAGCGATTGAGCATGTATGGGTGACACGTGCGATTGAAAATGCACAGCGCAAAGTCGAAGCTCGTAACTTCGATATGCGAAAGCAGATTCTTGAATACGACGATGTGGCGAATGATCAACGTAAGGTGATTTACCAGCAGCGTAACGAGCTATTGGAAAGTGAAGATATTTCAGAGACGATTTCGGCGATGCGCGACAACGTTGTAAACGACATGATCAACGAATACATTCCACCGCATAGCATGGAAGAGCAGTGGAATGCTGAGGGCTTACAGAAGGCATTGCAGGCTGAGTTTCAATTAGATTTGGCTATATCAATTTGGTTGGAGCAGGACAAAAAATTGGACGAGCAGGCCCTCCGTACAAAAATTATCGAAGCGGCGCAGCAGAAATATCAAGCCAAGGTGGACACTGTTAGTCCCGAGATCATGCATGGGTATGAGCGCATCGTGATGCTAGGTAGTTTAGATACTCATTGGCGAGAGCACTTGGCTGCGCTGGATCATTTGCGCCAAGGTATTCATTTGCGTGGCTATGCACAGAAGAGTCCGAAGCAAGAGTACAAGCGTGAGGCATTCGAATTGTTTTCCAATATGCTAGAAAGCGTCAAACGTGATGTCACCTTGACACTGATGAATGTGCAGATTCGGAGTAGCGAAGAGGTCGAAGCAGTAGAAGCGCCCCACGCACCAGAAAATATGCAATATCATCACGCCGATTATGAAGAGGCGCTAGCGCCGAATGAGCAAATGGAGGAAGAACATAAGCCCTTTGTACGTGCAGTAGAAAAAGTGGGGCGCAACGATCCATGTCCGTGTGGATCGGGGAAAAAATATAAGCAGTGTCACGGTAAATTAAGTTAATTACTTTGGGGGCAGAATGGAATCAGATAATTTGATTTTGATGACACTACGTAACACCACCTTGACAGAGGAGTTGCGTGATTTTGAGGTGGAGCAATTAGCGAACACTATTGAGTTGCGCGAATTCAAGGCTGGGGAGCAAATTATTTCTGCACAGAACCCAGAGCTTAAATGTGCTTTGTTGATTTTGTGTAGTGGTGAAATAGAGGCAAACACCAAAGCAGAGGGTGAAAAAGTTACTCGGACTATTAAAGAGCCGGGCGACTTGGCGAATATCATCGGTTTTGTGGGTGGTAACGTGATGGAAGTGACTGCGACAACCGTTGCAAAAGAGGACACCCTGCTGTTGGTGATGGAGCGTGTACGATTTGAGTCTTTGATCAATACGAACCCTGCGATTGTTTATTACGTGATGCGTGGCATCACACGTTATGTGCACGGCATCGTGCGTAGCATTAATACTCAATCGGTTGAAATGAGTAACTACATTCATAAAACCGGTGGCCGTTATTAATTAGAAGGATTGCCATGCCAGTCAATTTATCAGCGCCCGTAGCGGCACAACTGTTGCCCGTTGCGGGCGTTTCTTTGGGTGTTGCTGAAGCTGGCATTAAGCGCCCAGATCGTAAAGATTTACTCGTGATGCAGCTAGATGCGGGGGCGACGATTGCAGGTGTGTTCACCACCAATCGTTTCTGTGCGGCGCCAGTCATTGTGGCCCGCGAACATTTAGCTTCAGGTAAGGCAATACGCGCACTCGTGGTGAATACCGGCAATGCAAATGCAGGAACGGGCGAACAAGGCATGGCCGCAGCTAAAAAAACCTGTGCCGAATTAGCGAAGCTCATGGGGTGCGATGCTGAGCAAGTACTACCTTTCTCGACGGGCGTCATCATGGAGCCGCTACCAGTTGATAAGATTGTGGCAGGCATGCCGAAGGCGATCGCTAACCTAAAAGTGGATAACTGGTTTGATGCGTCAACAGCAATCATGACCACAGACATCGTCGCTAAAGCAGTGTCACGCCAGGTGCAGATTGAGGGAAAAACGGTGACTGTCACAGGCATGTCTAAAGGGTCTGGCATGATTCACCCGAATATGGCGACCATGCTGGGCTACATCGCTACCGATGCAGCAATCGCTCAGCCTTTGCTGCAACAGATGGTGACTGAGGCAACTAATAAATCTTTTAATTGCATCACGGTAGATGGTGATACATCGACCAATGACGCGCTGATGCTGATTGCGACAGGTAAAAGCGGCGCGGTGATTGATGCAAGTAACAGCGCATCAATGCAGGCCGTTATTTCTGAAGTGGCAATTACTTTGGCGCAAGCGATTGTTCGTGATGGTGAAGGCGCAACGAAATTTATCACCATTCAAATTGATGGCGGCAAAAGCGCAGAAGAGTGTCGCAAAATTGGCTATGCCATTGCGCATTCCCCCTTGGTTAAAACAGCGTTCTTCGCATCAGATCCAAACTTGGGAAGAATTTTGGCGGCCATTGGTTATGCCGGTGTTGCTGACTTAGATGTGAGTGCACTCTCACTCTGTTTAGATGATGTGTTGGTGGCGGAAAAAGGTGGTCGCGCAGCGAGTTATCAGGAGCAAGACGGTCAGCGAGTGATGCAGCAAAGTGACATTACGATCCGTGTGCTACTCAATCGTGGTCGGGTCAATGCTACGCTATGGACCTGTGACTTCTCTTACGATTACGTAAAAATTAACGCTAGCTATCGTAGCTAATGCTTCAGGTGAGGCGCGTAGTGGTAATTTACGCGCCCTTGTTGCAACCTGAAAATTATTAAATCTAAATTTAATCAATCTGTTGCGTGTTTGTTGTAATTGCCTCTCCCGCAGGGTTTGAGCGCTTCTCTTTCCTAAAAACTAAACTTGCTAGTTGTTGCATGCTCAAGCAGAATTTCGACTAATTCTGCCTTGGGGGTTAATCGTGAAAACTCAATTGTCTCGCCGCCACTTTTTAACATTGATGGGAGGCGTAGCCTGCTTGCCATTGATTTCTTCTTGCACCCCTAAATCTCAACCCATTAAAGTTTCCACGCACTTGTGGCCTGGCTACCAACCTATGTATTTGGCCCAAAAGATGGGTTGGCTAGATAGCAAAAAAGTGGAGCTTACCGAGGCGGCTACTTTTGTTGAATCGATCAGTCTGCTGGAACAGGGCAAGGTTCACGCAGCCGGCGTCACCTTAGATGAGGTGTTGCGTATGCGCGAAAAAGAGATTCCTATCTCAGTAATTTTTGTGTGCGATGTTTCTGCGGGCGCGGATATGGTTCTTGCACTTCCGACAATAAAAAGTCTGACCGAACTTAAGGGAAAACGACTGGCAGTCGAGGATGGTGCATTGGGGATGCTAATGCTTCATCAAGTGTTGCTGGCCAGTGGGCTTAAACGAGAGCAAATAAAAGTGATTTCTGTCCCTGTCGACAAGCAACCAGAGGCGTGGAAAAACGGCGAAATTGACGCCGCCATCACATTTGAGCCGGGGGCGAGCCAGCTCATGAAAATGGGTGCGAAGGTACTGTTTGATAGCCGTCAGATTCCTGAACTGATTTTTGATGTGATCGCGGTGCGAACTGACATGATGGATGGCGCTCATGATGAAGCAGTGCGCCACTTAGTTGCCAGCCATCTACGCGGTCTAAATCATATTAATACCAATCCTGGTGACGCTTCGTATCGCATGGCGGAACATTTTAAATTGCCCGCAGATGAAGTGATGGCAACCTTTAAAGGACTTGTATTGCCTGATCTGAGCAACAACACGCGCTTGCTTTCAACCGCAAGCCCTGCGATGTTACAGAGTGCTGCTGTTGTCGCGCATGCGATGCGGGCAGCCGGTATTTTGCATAAACCGGAGAATCTAACGGGCATGATTAGGGCTGAATACTTACCTAGGGCGAGTTCATGACACGACTTGCCAGACGCAGTTTTTTAGTCTGCTGTCTGGTGTTTTTCTCAGGGTCGCTGTTTGCTCAGGAGGATATTCGATTCGGCATCGCCACTGTTCGCCCTAAGGCTCACGCACTCACGCAGTGGGCACCGTTGGGAGTGGCCTTAAATAAAGCATTTCCAGAATACTCCATCTCTATTGAGGTATTCACTCCTGCGGAAATTCAAGCGGCTGTCTCCGCGCGTCAAATCGACTTTGTTTTAGCCAGCCCCAGTAGCTATTTGTTGATGGCCAATCGTAGCGGACTTTCTGCACCCTTGGTAACGCTCTCCAATATAGAACAGGTCAGGCCGATTAATGAATTTGGCGGCGTCATTTTTACTCGTGCGGATACAACAAATATTCAGACATTGGCAGATGTCGCAGGCCAAACGACTGCCATCTCAACTAAGGGATCATTTGCAGGTTTTGAGGTGCAAGCCTATGAGTTGAGTCGCTTGGGGATTAATCCCGATAAGGATATGCAGCTTGTTACAGTCGGCATGCCCCAAGATAAAGTGGTGGAGTCTGTGTTATCAGGAAAAGCGACTGTTGGTTTTGTGCGCACCGGTTTGTTGGAAAGTATGGCTGGCGAAGGCGCGCTTGATCTCAGCAAAATAAACGTCCTCAATCGACAGCAGTTGACGGGTTATCCGTTTGCGGTGTCCACCCCCTTGTATCCCGAGTGGCCTTTGTCAGCGATGCCACATACAAGTAAAGATGTGCAACGCAAGATCGTGTCATTTTTATTAACGCTACACGAAAATAAAAAACTAACTGACTTACTCGGTATTCATGGGTTTGATGTGCCCGCCGATTATTCTTCGGTAGCCAAGTTGCTTAGAGATTTGCGCTTGCCGCCTTTTGATATTGCGCCCACCTTTACCGTATCTGATGTGATGGCGCGCTATCGATGGCCTATCGCCATTGGCCTGATTGCTTTGTCGATGATAGTGCTATTAGGTTTTTTTCTGTTATGGGCCAACCGTCGACTTGCTTCGGAGAAAATGCTCGTGCAAACGCAAGCGAGCAAACTGAATGAAAGAAAAAAACAATACCAACAGCTGGCTGAAGACATGCCATTGTTTCTCGTTACATTTACACCTGATGGAAAACTCACTTATTTGAATGATGCATTGCTTAAATTTTTAGCGATGCCAGCCAGCCAAGTTGTTGGTAAAAACTTTTTTGATTTGATCTGTGATCAACAGTGTGAGCCTCTCAAAGAGCGCTTAAATTTATTAACGCCAGTTGATTCGCTTGCTTCGCATCAACAACATTACGGCATCCCAGAAGCAGCGGCAATTGATCACCAGTGGATCATTCGTGGTTTGTTTGATGACGCAGGCAACTTAAGCAGTTTTCAAGCGGTAGGTGAGGATGTTAGCGAACGCAAGCTGGCTGAACAGGAAATTCGCAATCTGGCTTTTTATGACACGCTGACTAAACTGCCGAATCGGCGCTTGTTGATGGATCGCTTGCTGCTAGCGCTGACAGGCTCGGCACGCACGGCTCAATACGGTGCGGTATTGTTTTTGGATATGGATAGGTTCAAAACACTCAATGACACCCTAGGCCATGACTGTGGTGATTTGCTCCTGATTGAAGTGGCTGCACGAATTCAGGGATGCGTACGAAGTATTGATACCGTCGCGCGTTTGGGCGGGGATGAATTTGTGGTCTTACTCGAAGAGGTTGATGAAAGCCCTCGGGAGGCCTCACAAAAGGTAGCGCACATTGCCGAAAAAATCCGTGCTGCTCTGGCTGTGCCGTATCAGCTCAAAGGAAATGAGCAACATAGCTCACCGAGTATTGGCGTGAGTTTGTTCTTAGGGGTTGAGCAGGCAGTTGATGTCATTTTGAAACAAGCGGACATGGCGATGTATCAGGCCAAAGACTCAGGGCGAAATGCGGTGAGATTTTTTGATCCCATTATGCAGATGGAGGTGGAAAATCGTGCCGCACTAGAAGCTGATTTACGTCATGCCATATCGGATCAGCAGTTGTATTTGTATTACCAAATTCAAGTGGATGGAGAGCGTCGGCCACTTGGCGCAGAAGCATTATTGCGCTGGATTCATCCAGTACGCGGTATGGTTTCACCTGTGGAATTTATTCCCATTGCTGAGGAAAGCGCACTCATTTTAGAAATTGGTGGATGGGTACTCGATAATGCCTGTCAGCAATTACAGCTTTGGAGCCATAGCGAAGCTGCGCGAGAGCTGACCTTGGCAGTGAACGTCAGTGCGCAACAATTTAAGCAGCATGATTTTGTAGAGCGGGTGTCAGCGGCGATCCGTTTTTATCAGATTCCAGCTTCGCGCTTAAAATTGGAATTGACCGAGAGCGTCGTGTTAAACGATGTCGTTGATGTGGTGACGAAAATGCACGCACTGAAGGCACTCGGGGTAAGTTTATCAATGGATGATTTTGGCACCGGTTACTCCTCGTTGTCGTATTTAAAGCAGCTGCCGCTCGATCAAATTAAAATAGATCAGAGTTTTGTACGCGATATTGCGACTGATCCAAACGATGCCGTGATGGTACAGACCATGATTGATCTGGCGCAAAATTTTCGCCTTAACGTGATTGCCGAGGGCGTGGAAACCGAAGCGCAACTCGATTTCTTAAAGGCAAACGGATGCATGGCCTATCAAGGCTATTTCTTTAGCAAACCACTTCCTATTAAGCAATTTGAAGCGTTACTGTAAAAATACAACTATATGATTAAATTGAGTAATATTATCGCGCGCGCTGAGGGATTGCTGGCTCGGCTAGAGGCGATACTGCCTAATGCGACAGTGCTCGCGCCAGACTGGGCGTCCGCGGTGGCATTTCGTTGGGATCATCAACAGCGTGTATTGCACCCCGTGTCTAATTTTCAGCGTATCGGCCTCAATGATCTGCTGGGGGTTGATGATCAAAAAAAACGTATTCAGCAAAACACTGCGCAATTCGTGCGTGGCGGCACGGCTAATAACGTATTGCTTTCAGGCGCTCGCGGCACAGGGAAATCATCGTTGGTGAAGGCCTTGTTAAATGAATATGCGGAGCAAGGTCTGCGTGTGATTCAAATCGACAAGCAAGGGCTGATTGATTTGTCGAGCATCGTGGGTTTAGTGCAGGGACGAGCAGAGCGTTTTATTCTGTACTGCGACGATCTTTCTTTTAATGCCGATGAGCCGGGTTATCAAGCGCTGAAAGCCGCATTAGATGGAGACTTGGTGGCGTTTTCAAACAACCTGCTGATTTATGCGACATCAAATCGGCGACATCTAATGCCCGATTACATGCAAGAGAATTTGGCAACAAAATATGTTGGTGATGAAGTGCATCCAGCCGAAAGTGTTGAAGAAAAAATTTCACTCTCTGAGCGCTTCGGCTTGTGGATTTCGTTCTATCCTTTTTCACAGGATGAGTATTTGAGTGTGGCAGCACACTGGTTGGCTCATCATGGTTGGAAGCAGGGACTCACGAATGAGGTGCGCACTGCGGCTTTGCAGTGGTCGCTGATGCGGGGTTCACGTAGTGGACGCGTGGCAGGGCAGTTCGCGAAAGATTGGTGTGGTCAATATGTCGCAAGCTAAAGTCGTGCAAGTTGCGGCGGCTGTCTTGCAGCGCCCAGACGGGTCGTTTCTTTTAGCGCAACGCCCGGCCGATAAAATTTGGGCGGGGTACTGGGAATTCCCCGGAGGCAAAGTCGAAATGGGCGAAACAGTTCGCGATGCACTTGTGCGTGAATTGCGTGAAGAGCTGGGTGTCGAGGTGCTGACGTGCTACCCATGGCTGACGAGGGTGTTCACCTATCCCCACGCGACGGTGCAGCTCAATTTTTTTCGAGTAACCGAATGGCGGGGCGTGTTGCATCCACACGAGGGGCAGCAATTTTCCTGGCAAGCAACAGGCGCTGTTTTAGTTGATCCCATCCTGCCAGCGAATGCGCCGATTCTTCGCGCGCTTGAATTACCCGCCTTGTACGCCATTAGCAACGCCGCAGAATTGGGCGTGGAGGTGTTTCTAGCGAATCTAAAAATTAACTTGGATAATGGTTTGCGCTTAATTCAATTAAGAGAAAAAAATCTCGCAGCTGCTGATTTGCGAGAGTTGGCAAAGCAGGTTGTTACCTTGGCGCATGCTCACGGCGCACGCGTCTTGCTGAATGGTGATGTGGCGCTTGTTAATGAGGTAGGGGCTGATGGTGTGCAACTAACTGGAAGCCAACTTACAGCGTTGCGTGAACGACCAGAGGTGAATTGGTGTGCAGCTTCATGCCACGATGTGGAAGAAATACGTCGCGCAGAAGAGTTGGGGTGTGACTTCGTTTTGTTGAGCCCGGTGTTGCCGACCAAGTCACATCCCGGTGCGCCAAATCTGGGTTGGGAAAAATTTGCAGCAATGGCGGCTGGTGCATCTATTCCGGTGTATGCGCTAGGGGGCTTAACTCATCAGAATATGCAGATAGCGTGGCAACACGGTGCGCACGGTATTGCCCTACTTCGTCAGGCTTGGATTTCCTGATCGCCCGCATCGCGCTCACGTACCTCAACACGATAATCTTCATTCGCCCACTTGCCTAAATCAATCATTTTGCAACGCTCGCAGCAGAAGGGGCGATAGCGATTGG
The DNA here is from genome assembly GCA_037140475.1 of Gallionellaceae bacterium. Lineage (GTDB taxonomy): Bacteria > Pseudomonadota > Gammaproteobacteria > Burkholderiales > Gallionellaceae > PALSA-1006. The sequence continues at coordinate 17,400 of JBAXEJ010000014.1, read as the reverse complement.
CCGTTTCCCAGACATGCTCTTTGCCGCATTGCGGACAGGCAACGACGGGGGGTTGGGTAGCGGACATTACAGCGAGCAGAAAGTCAGATCGAAGGGCACGTCTTTGTCGTAAGACGTGGTTTTGGCGGTGTAGTCAGCAGAAACGAAACGAATGTTTAACGCGTATTTATTTGCGCTCACTTCAGGGACGCACGGGGTGTTTTGATCAAGGTGGATGCGCAGCATTTGCGCGACTTTGCCGCCTTGCATTTGTTGGAAGCTACCTTTCACCGCAGTGAAGTGATGCACCTTGTCGCTTTCGCGTAGCAGTTTCAGAATAATAGAAAGACCTTCACGCACAGGCAGCATAGGGGTTAACCAAGCGAGCATATGTGCGCGTCGTGCGAGGGTGGATTGATGTTGCCAATAGTGATAAGAGGGTAGGTCAAATTCACAGACTCCGCCGGGGATGCAAGCGCGCTGTTTGATGCCCATCAGCCATTCGTTGTCGCGTAGGTGCTGACCAATTTTCCCGCTCATTGAAAGCAGATCTGTGCTGGCGCGCTCAATTTCGTTGAGGATCGCTTCTAACGCAGCTTCGGAGATCAATGGGTTGCTGTGCAACGCCGCTAATATTTTCTTTTGGCGTTCTAATTCTTGTAGCAGATCTGATTTTAAATCGGCGCGCGCTGAAACTTCGAGAATCTCAAACAGCACGCCTAAGGCGGAATGATGGTCGATACTTTCGTCACGCTGGATGAGGATTTCGATTCGATAAAAGAGATCCTCTAGGCGCAAAAGGGTGCGCACACGCTCATTAAGAGGAAACTCGTAATCAATCATCGTGAGAAAGCGGAGGTGTTGTTATATTTGGAGCGAGACGATATATAAAGCGGGCCATTGCGTCAATCGCTTCCAGCGCTAATTCTCAGATATTGTTGATGAAACTGGTTAACCTGAGCGGTTAATGTCATCAAGTCACTTTCGTTATGAATGACGTCATCGGTGAGCGCTAGGCGTTGAGTGCGGCTAAGTTGCTGCGCCATGATGGCCTCAACCTGAGCTCTACTAAGCTGGCTACGTTGCATCGTGCGTGCGATTTGCGTCTCTTCACTGCAGTCAACGCTGACGGTACGATGGAGCCAACCTTGATAATTCTGGCCTTCAAATAGTAAAGGTACAACGATGAGCGTATAGGGGGCGGAAGTGCTTGTGGAGGCTTGATGTTTCGTTTCAGCCAGAATGGCGGGATGCAAAATCGCTTCTAAACGCTTTTTCTCCTCTGGGTTAGCGAAAATACGTTCGCGCATTTTGTTGCGATCAAGTGCGCCAGAGGCATCGATAAACACTTGGCCAAAAGCGTCTCGAATGGCAGGGATTGCGGCGCCATTGGTTTGAGTGAGTTGCTGAGAGATTTGATCCGTGTCGATAACACGCACACCGAGTGTTTCAAAAATGTTGGCAACAGCGCTTTTGCCGCTGCCTATGCCGCCAGTGAGTCCAATCAATAAATGCAGATTGGCATCATGGCTCATGATGTTGCCATGAGTTGCAAATAGCTTTGTGTCAGCGGCACACCCCAAAATAAAGCGATGAGTCCGCCCCCAGCGAGATAGGGGCCAAAGGGAATAGGTACGTTACGCCCGTGTTTAGCGGCGATAATTAAAGCGATGCCGACCACTGCGCCGACAACAGATGAGAGCAAGATTACGAGCGGTAACATATTCCACCCTAACCACGCGCCGATGGCGGCGAGTAATTTGAAATCTCCATAGCCCATCCCCTCTTTGCCTGTGATGAGCTTGAAGGCCCAATACACGCACCAGAGTACGAGATAGCCGCCGATGGCGCCGATGAGGGCGTTAGGTAAAGAAGTAAATACATCATTCAAATTAAGTAACAGGCCTAACCATAACAAGGGGAGCGTGATGTCGTCAGGTAGCAGTTGCGTATCGAGGTCGATGCAGGTGAGCGCGATAAGTGCCCACACGAAAATAATGGCGGCAAAGCCTGCTGCGCCAAAACCAAAATGCCATGCCGCGAAGGCGCTCAAAATTCCGCTCACTGCTTCGACAATGGGGTAGCGGATCGAAATAGGCGCACGGCATTTTTTACATTTGCCGCCAAGCATGAGATAGCTAATCACCGGAATGTTTTCTAACGCGCTGATCTGATGGTTGCAATGTGGGCAAGCAGAGCGAGGTTTAACTAAGCTATAGGCAGGCGTATTGCTCGGCTCGTTACCCATGAGTTCTGCGCACTGGGCTTTCCAGTCGCGTTCCATCATTTTAGGAAGTCGGTGAATCACAACATTGAGAAAGCTGCCGACTAATAAACCGATGAGGCCAGCGAGTGTGATGAATAGTGGAGGGTAAGCTTGTAGGTCTTGAATGAAGGTCATTGCTTAAATGAAATGAGTGAGTAAATCTGATGCTAAAAACGTGACGAGCGATGGCAGAACAAGGCGCGAAGGGGTGAGAAAGCGGAGTTTACATTTTGAGTAAACGAGCACTTCGAACCCTTGAGCAACGAGGAAATGCCAAGCGTAGTGGTTTTTAGCCAACTGCTTGACCCATCTTAAAGATCGGTAAATACATCGCTACCACCATGCCGCCAATCAGCGTTCCCAACACCACCATGATGATCGGTTCCATCAGGCTTGCCAGCGCTTCAACGGCGTCATCCACTTCAGCTTCAAAAAAGTCAGCCACCTTAGATAGCATACTGTCGATCGAACCGGACTCTTCGCCGATGGCCACCATTTGTAGCACCATGCTCGGGAATACGTTGGTGTTTTGCATCGCAACCGTGAGGCTGCTGCCAGACATGACTTCGCGTTGAATCGCTTTGGTTGCATCAAAATAAACTGCATTGCCGGAGGCGCCCGCCACTGAGTCAAATGCTTCAACGAGTGGAACGCCTGCGGCGAACATAGTGGATAAGGTGCGAGTCCAGCGAGCGATAGTGGCCTTGCGAATCAGAGGGCCAAAAATCGGCATTTTGAGCATCAGGATGTCCATATTGCGTTGAAATACTTTACTGCGTTTCCAGGTGTAAAAGAACCAATAGAGGCCGCCGCCGATGATGCCAAAAATTGCCCACCACCACTCCACGAAAAAGTCTGACATCGCCATTACAATTAACGTTGGTGCGGGCAGGTCGGCACCGAAACCCTCGAACATTTTCTTGAAAGCAGGAATAACGAAAATCATAATGACCGCAGTGATAGAAAAGGCGATAACGATGATGGAAATGGGGTACATCAGTGCTGATTTAATTTTGCTTTTAATCGCCTGAATTTTTTCTTTATAGGTGGCTAGGCGGTCAAGTAAGGTATCCAAAATACCCGCTTGCTCACCTGCTCCCACTAGGTTGCAAAAGAGATCGTCAAAGTAGAGCGGGAATTTTTTAAAGGCTTGCTGCAAGCTACTGCCTGTCTCAACGTCGGTTTTAATATCCAGTAGCAAGCGTGAGACGGCAGGGTTGTCGTGGCCTTTACCAACAATGTCGAAGGCTTGTAAAAGTGGCACGCCTGATTTCAACATGGTGGCGAGTTGGCGTGTAAACAGAGTGACGTCTTTTTCAGATACGCTACCGCCGCCGCCAGAACTCTTCTTAACTTTGGTAACGGTGATGCCTTGACGGCGTAAGTGAGCAGAGACACTGGCTTCACCTTGCGAGCGCATCTCGCCTTTGATGATTTTGCCGCCTTTGTCTTTGCCTTCCCAGCTGTATTGAATGTCTTTTGTTTTTGCTGCTTTACCTGCAGTAGCCATGCTATTTCCTTAACTCAAAGTCGCGCCATAAGCGATTGGCAACGTTGAACAAATTTTACTAAAGGCTCAATTATAATTTTCTGCATCATGCTTTGCTTTGCCCAGCTTGTAAAGCACCTAAACTTAATCCGCCTTGAGCGTTGGCGCAATGAAAATCCGAGCGACTTTAACGACACGATCTTGTGTTTGCATAATTTCGATGGGATAGCCGTTGATTTTTAGACTCGTGCCGGCTTCAGGAATATCTTCTAGATGTTCTAAAATTAAGCCGTTTAACGTTTTTGCGCCATCGAGTGGAAAGTGCAATCCCATCTTACGGTTCAAGTCGCGCAGTAGCGTGCTGCCCTCTATGAATAAGCTGCCGTCTTCTTGCCTAAAAAATTTGCCCGTCTGCCCTGGGGACTGCGTGGTGAAATCGCCGACGATTTCTTCTAAAATATTTTCGAGGGTGACCAAGCCTAGCAATTCGCCGTATTCATCTACGATTAACCCTAAGCGTAAATGACGTTCTTGGAAGTGATGTAGCTGTGAAAGTAAGGAGGTGTTGGAGGGAATGAAGTAAGGGTCAAGTAGAAGTTCGCGTAACTCCGCGCCACTGAATTCTTCGCTTTGTAGTAATGATAGTGTTTTGCGCACATGCAGGATGCCGATGATGTTGTCGAGCGCATCTTCATACACGGGCAATAGCGTGTGATGGCAGGTGGCGAGCTGATGTTTGAGTACTTCTGGCTCAGCGTTAATGTCTAGTGCCTCAATTTGGTTGCGGGGAATCATTACGTCATCCACCTCAACGTTTTCCAAGTCCACTAGGTTGAGAAGCATTTTTTGATGTTGGCGTGGTAAAAAATGCTCAGCCTCTAATACCAGCATGCGCACTTCTTCTAAGCTCACTTTTTGTTTGCTTTGGTCGGTTTGTACTTTGATGCGAAGCAACGACAAAAAACTTTTTACGATCAAACTGGCCACTGAAACAACGGGATGAAACAAGGTAATTAGAGGTGAGAGTAAATAGCTGGAGGGGAGTGCGACTTGCTCGGGATAACTCGCGGCGATCACTTTTGGCATGATCTCGCTAAAAATGAGCAGCACAAAAGTAATGAGTAGGGTGCCGAGTAGCAGTGCTAGTTCACTTGCTCCGAAGAGACGCATGATAACAATGTTGGTGATGGCCGCAGCAGCAACGTTGAGGAGCGTGTTGCCAAACAAAATAGACCCAAGCAGCTTATCGATTTTGGAGAGCAGCTTGCTGGTCATCTTAGCGCTGTGGCTGCCTGCGCGTATTAGATGGTTTAGGCGATGGCGGTTAATCGTCATCATGCTGGTTTCTGCTGCGGAGAACCATGCACCTAGAATAAGCAGCAATAGCAAAATGCCGAGAAGTGCGTTTAGAGAGAGATTGTCCAAATGTTTGCTTGCTACCTAAATGAAACGGGAGAAATGGTGGTCGAGTAGTGCAATGCTGTCAAGTTGAGTGGTGTTTTGAGGGGCGATGCTACCTGCGCGGCAACAAATGAGCGCTGAGCTGCTTCAAAATTCTAAATACGAACTCTTTGTCGTCCTCTTTCAGTTCAGCAACCCAGCCGAATACCTTTTGCGACTGGTCGTGATTGTGTGACGAAGAAGCACCCATCAGTGCAGATAAGGGGATGTCCAAGACATTCGCTAGTTCTTCCAGTCGAAGCAATGAAGGCAGATTGCTACCCCGTTCGAAGCGGGAGATGGTTGTCGTATCCACGCCAAGTCTTTCTGCCAACTCTGCCTGTGTCCAGCCGAGGGTAAGCCGTCTTTCGAGTATGTTGTTGCCGAGATCAACTCCAAGAGTGGAAAGCTTTTTTTGTTTCACTGCCATATTTGTTGCCGAGGTAGATAACGGCAAATATGGTCTCAGCTAGGCGGAATATGCAAAACAGCATAAAATGCAATCATTGGCATATTGCGCATTTGCGCAAATTAACGGGGCAGGCAAAAAATAGTTCCGATGCTTAGGAGTGTAATTAGGTTTTTCCATTTTCTTAATCACATAAAGGCATCCGAATCATGTTAGTTAAAAAAATCATTTTGGGGGTTGCCGTTTGTTTAGCGCTTGTTAATAACGCAACGGCAGAAACAACGGGGAAAAGTTATATTGGATTTGATTTAGGGGCGTCAAGATTGGGCGGCGTAACTGCGCCCGCAGGGACTTATTCAGACCCAGGCATTTCAACCTTAACAGGTGGCTACAATTTCAATGACACATGGGCTGGTGAGCTGAGTTATACCAATTTTGGTGATTCCGTTTTGAGTATTGCGAAAATCAAACTTACTTCTTTGCGCTTAGTTGCGGTAGGCAAGTACACAATAAACGATAAAGTTGATTTATTTGGCAAGGCAGGGCTTGCCCATAATACAGCGCAAATTTCAATTCGTTGGGCAACAAGTCCAGAAGTCTCAGAAGACACTGCGACTATAGGGTTTGGCGGGCAATATCATCTAACCCCACAAGTAAATTTGCGAGCACAGTATGATTACTTGGGAAAGTTTGCTACTTGGACTTCCACTGGCGTGGACATAACAGCGTCAATTATCTCTCTTGGGGCAACGTATACTTTTTAATAAATTCCGCAGCTCGGTTGGGTTAGCTGATTCATTGCGTAACCCAACATTACCGATGCAACTAGGAGGCCAGTAGCGCGTTCACGCAGCCAGTTTTGCCAATCAGCTTGCTTCGTCCACTATGTTCAATCGGTCGCGGCGCTCTTCCTGCCGCAAGTCATAAACAATCTACATGGCTTCAGTTTTGAAAAAGTCTGCGACGATTTTTTAAGTCGCAGTGCGGTTTGTTGTCGCCCACCTAAGCCGAGTTTTTTACTAGAAGATTCGGAGTTGATGTTTTCTGATCAATTCCCTAAAGCTCTCACTGCAATTTGCCCATTCCACCAAATCTACGGCATACGGAATGTCCGAATTACTAAAAGCCAGTTTCAGGTTAGCGGCTATTTCAAAAGGCAAGCTTTCACCGATCACGCAGAGATCCAAATCTGAGGTTGGCTTGGCTTTGCCGGTGACGCGCGAACCGAATGCAAATATCTCCCTGTCGGGCAGGTACGTGTTCAGAATAGATTTAACTATCGCCAAATGTTCCGGCTTGACATCAAATGGCATTGCGCATTCTTTCCAATACAATTTTCGCGTCAGCCAAAAACAAACGCGCGCGCTCAAATGTGCGTTCTGCCTCTTGGTTGTCATAGATGTGAGATGTTTTGTTTCGTGCCTCATAATGACCAAACCATGCTTCGGTATCATCGAGTAGGCGGTATTTAGCGGCTTGGCGAAAAATATCTTTCTTGGAAAGTAATATCCCTTCATCAAGTTGATACGCTTCTTTCAGTGTGCGCTGCATTAATTTCCACGACAAATCCATCGCAATCTCAAAACGCTGGATGACGCCATCTCGCACGGTCAGAAGTTGCGGATAGTTTGACGCGTCCACAAATCCCTCTTCAAGGCGCGCCAAAGCATTTTCAAGTGCGTCATAATTTAATCGTGTCATTTCGCCCTCTGCTTGTAAGCGTATTTCATCATCACGATGCCAACCACCACCATCGGCAAACTTAACCACTGCCCCATGCTGATGCCGAATGTCATTAAACCAAAGATGCCGTCGTCGGGAGTGCGGGCAAATTCTCCAATGAAGCGGAAGCTACCGTAACCGATTAAAAACAATCCCGATACTGCGCCAGCTGAGCGAGGTTTGTTTGAGTAGAGCCAAAGCAGTGCAAATAGCGCGATACCTTCCAGCGCAAATTCGTAAAGCTGCGAAGGGTGGCGTGGCAGGCTGTCCACATTCGGAAACACCATTCCCCAGGGTAGATCGGTAGGGCGCCCCCAGAGTTCTGCATTGATAAAGTTTCCGATGCGCCCTGCGCCCAAGCCTAGTGGCACTAAGGGGGCGATGAAGTCCATCAATGGCAGCCAGTTGATTTTGCGCTGACGTGCGAATAATGTCATCGCCACCAACACGCCTAAAAAGCCACCATGAAAAGACATGCCGCCTTCCCATACCGCGAGAATCTTTGCAGGATGCGAGAAATAATAATCAGGGTTGTAAAACAATACTTCGCCCAAACGCCCACCGAGTACAACGCCGAGCACGCCATAAAATAGCAGGTCATCGAGAAACTTTTCATTCCAGCCGGTGCGATTCAGGCTGCGTAGGCGCAGTCGCCCCAATCCAATAAAGCTGGCAAAGCCGACGAGATACATTAGTCCGTACCAATGAATACCCATAGAGCCTAAATGAATAGCGACGGGGTCGAATTGCGGATGAACGAGCATGGGACGAATAGAGTAAAATTAATTCTTAGATTATACGTGCTTAACTTTTTTTCGAGAGACATCATGCCCCAATACCGTTCCCGCACTTCTACTCATGGCCGCAACATGGCTGGCGCTCGCTCTTTGTGGCGTGCGACTGGCATGACGGATGGCGACTTTGGTAAGCCAATCATTGCGATTGCCAATTCATTCACACAGTTTGTGCCTGGCCACGTGCACCTCAAAGACATGGGGCAATTGGTGGCGCGCGAGATTGAAAAAGCCGGTGGCATTGCAAAAGAGTTCAACACTATTGCGGTGGATGACGGTATTGCGATGGGGCATGACGGTATGTTGTATTCGCTGCCCTCGCGCGATTTGATTGCTGACAGCGTGGAATACATGGTGAATGCACATTGTGCGGATGCGTTGGTGTGTATTTCTAACTGCGACAAAATTACTCCCGGCATGTTGATGGCGGCGATGCGTTTAAATATCCCAGTGATTTTTGTATCCGGCGGCCCAATGGAAGCGGGCAAGGTGAATTGGAATGGCAAAATCAAAGGACTGGATCTGGTGGACGCCATGGTGGCGGCGGCGGATAGCCGAGTGAGTGATGCCGAGGTGGATGCGATTGAGCGTTCCGCTTGCCCAACTTGCGGCTCTTGCTCAGGCATGTTCACCGCAAACTCGATGAACTGTTTGACTGAAGCGCTCGGTTTGTCGTTGCCTGGTAATGGTTCGTTGGTGGCAACGCATGCGGAACGTAAGCAACTATTTTTGCGCGCGGGTCGCACGGTTGTGGAATTGTGCAAACGCTATTACGAGCAAGATGACGTGTCAGTGTTGCCACGCAATATTGCTACTTTTGAAGCCTTTGAAAACGCGATGACGCTAGACATTGCGATGGGTGGATCGACCAATACCGTGCTGCATCTACTCGCCATTGCGAGTGAGGCCGGTGTCGATTTCACCATGAAAGACATGGATCGTTTGTCGCGCCATGTGCCTACCTTATGCAAGGTTGCGCCATCAAGTGAATACCACATGGAAGATGTGCATCGTGCGGGTGGTATCGCCGCTATTCTCGGTGAGTTGGAGCGTGCGGGTTTATTGCATGGCAACGCAAGCACTGTTCATAGCAAAACGATGAGCGAAGGGCTGAAGCAGTGGGACATCGTGCAGACCGCTGACGAAAATGTGAAGAAACTTTTCCGTGCAGCGCCAGGCGGCATTCCAACCACCATCGCGTTTTCTCAGTCAATGATGTATCCCGATTTAGATGCAGATCGAGAAGCTGGCTGCATTCGTAATAAAGCACACGCTTATTCGCAAGACGGTGGTTTAGCCGTGTTGTACGGCAACATCGCACTCGATGGCTGTATCGTAAAAACGGCGGGTGTGGATGACAGTATTTTGAAATTTAGTGGCAGAGCACGCGTGTTTGAAAGTCAAGATGCTGCGACAGCCGGCATCCTTGCTGACGAGATTGTTGCCGGTGATGTGGTGGTGATTCGCTACGAAGGGCCGAAAGGTGGGCCAGGTATGCAGGAGATGCTCTACCCAACTTCATATTTGAAATCTAAAGGCTTAGGTAAAGCCTGCGCCTTGCTGACGGATGGACGCTTCTCTGGTGGCACATCGGGTTTGAGTATCGGTCATGCTTCGCCAGAGGCGGCAGCGGGTGGCGCAATTGGGCTGGTGCAGGAAGGTGATCGTATCGAGATCGATATTCCGAACCGCACGATCAACCTTGCCGTAGCTGATGCAGAGTTGGCGCAACGCCGTGCAGCGATGGACGCTAAAGGCAAGCAAGCGTGGAAACCAGCTGCAGCGCGCCCGCGTAAAGTTTCGGCGGCGTTACGAGCCTACGCTGCTATGGTTACAAGCGCAGATAAAGGCGCAGTACGTGATGTGTCGCAGGTGGAGAAATAATTTCGTAGATTTAGCCACTGATGAACACGGATTAACACTGATGAAAAGAAAAGCATGCAAGCCATACTAATCGCCAACCCTAAAGGCGGCAGCGGCAAGACGACATTGAGTACCAATGTTGCGGGATATTTGGCCTCGATCGGTAAGCATGTGGCCATGCTTGATCTTGATCGGCAGAAGTCAGCCAACTTATGGTTGGCGCAACGTGATACTAGCTTGCCAATTATTTGGCCTCTAGGTGAAAAAGACAAAGCAAAACATGTCGATGTATTGGTAATCGATTCTCCTGCCGGACTGCATGGTAAAAATCTGGAGCATGCAGTTAAGTTGGTGCATAAAATTATCGTGCCGATTGCTCCTTCTTTGTTCGACATTCAAGCAAGCCATGATTTTTTACGAGAGTTGAGCAAGCTAAAAGCAGCTCGGAAAGGTCGAGTTCAGGTTGGTGTGGTCGGAATGCGTATGTCGCCACGTACTCGAGCCGCAGCGACTTTGGAACAATTTCTGGAACAGCTTGATTTGCCGGTATTGGCTTATTTGAGAGAGTCGCAGGTCTATGTAAATGCCGCCTTTGAAGGTAAAAGCATTTTTGATCTTCCTCATCACCTTGTGGAGCAGGATCTAGCGCAATGGACTGAGTTAATCACTTGGCTTGAGGCTTGATTGGGTGTCAACTTAATCACTAATCAGGCGTTATTGTCCTTACGTTGGCAAAGCAAGTTTGCAAAGTCGATGGAGTTGTTTAGAATGCGCTTGGGAAAGCTGGTCCCAAATTTATTAGATGTTTACTTTTTAGGGGAAGAGACTTATGAAATCTATTTTGGTTAGCATGATCGCAGCAGCAGGTTTGATGGTAGCTGGTTCTGCAATGGCTGTTGATATGCCTGCAGTGGCAAAGAAAAATAATTGCACAGCTTGCCACGCAATTGACAAAAAAGTTGTTGGTCCGGCTTGGAAAGATGTTGCTAAGAAATACAACGGTGACGTTACTAAATTGGCTGACAAAGTTAAAAAGGGTGGCTCAGGTGTTTGGGGTTCTATGCCAATGCCAGCTAACCCCAAAGTTAGCGATGAAGATATGAAAGAACTGTTGGCATTCATCGGCGGTTTGAAGTAATTCGGATTCGTTCCTAAGTGGCCGGCGCAAGCCGGCTTTTTTACGTCCTCAAATTGACAAGCACTGGGGGGCTACGCATAATCCGGCTGTCATTTTTCCCGTCGGATTTACACTATGCGCTTCAATCAATTCCCTGGATTCATTGCTTTATTCGTGGTTGTTGCACTGTCTGCCTGTGGCAAATCTGAAACCCAGGTAGCAAAACCCAAAGATGCGGGCGAGGTGGTAGTAAAAATCGGTGCATCAGCGCCACTAACCGGCCCTCAGGCTCATATTGGTAAAGATAATGAAAACGGCACGCGCATGGCGATTGAGGATGCTAATGCCAAGGGCGTGACCATCGGTGGAAAAAAAGTTCGCTTTGAATTACTGAGCGAGGATGACCAAACCGATCCAAAAACCGCGACCATCGTCGCGCAAAAATTGGTTGATGCCAAAGTGAACGGCGTCATTGGACATTTGAATTCCGGCACCACGATTCCTGCATCTCGCATCTACAGTGAAAATGGTATCCCACAAATTTCACCCTCTGCCACTGCGGTGGCTTATACCGCACAAGGCTTTAAATCAGCCTTTCGCGTAATGGCGAACGATGCGCAGCAAGGCAAAGTGCTGGGTGAGTTTGCGGCCAAAAATTTGAGTGCGAAAAAAATTGCGGTAATTGATGACCGTACAGCTTACGGTCAAGGTATCGCCGATGAGTTTGTGAAATCCGCAGAAGCGAGTGGTGCGCAGATTGTTTCGCGCCAATACACCACGGACAAAGCGATTGATTTTGCGGCAGTGTTGACTTCGATTAAAGGCAAGCAGGCAGATCTTATTTTCTTTGGTGGCATGGATCCTCAGGGCGCGCCGATGGTTAAACAGTTGCGTGCTTTGGGCATGAAAACGCATTTCATGATGGGCGATGGTGGCTACACGCCTAAGCTGATTGCGAATGCAGGTGCTGCGGCCGAAGGTGCTTATGCGTCACTTCCTGGCGTGCCTTTAGACAAAATGCCGAGTGGGCGTGATTTTGCCACACGCTACGAAACACAATTCAAACAACCGATTCAGCTTTACGCGCCTTATTGCTATGACGCAGTGAACGTAATGATTGCGGCGATGCAAAAAGCGGACTCTGCCGAGCCTGCAAAATATTTGCCAGAGTTGGGCAAGGTGGTGCATGAAGGTGTCACTGCAAAGATTGCTTTCGATGAAAAAGGTGACCTTAAAGGCGGCGCAATTACTTTGTACCAAGTGCACGAAGGTAAGTGGCAAGTGATCGAGACAATGGGTGGTAGCGCCGCTGTCGTTCCTAAATAAAATCAAAATCTTTATCCACAGATTTCACGGATTTCACAGATTATGCAAGATTAAAAACATAAATTGTAATCGTGAGTCTGGGTGCAGCTTGGTAAGGTAAAAAATCTGATCTTGTTTTTTCTAATCGGCGTTAATCTGCGAAATCTGCGGAAAAAATGTATTTGATGTCTTTTTATATTTTTCGCATGAACATTACTTGGTAATCCGTGGATATTTTTCTTCAGCAAATCATTAATGGCTTGGTGCAAGGCAGCGTGTATGCCTTGGTCGCGCTTGGTTACACCATGGTCTATGGCATCCTCGGACTCATCAACTTTGCGCACGGTGAAGTGGTGATGGTGGGTGCGATGGTGGCGCTAACTGTGTTGCAGACTTTGCTCGCTGCTGCATTCTCTCCGGTGATCGCGGTGTTGCTGAGTTTGATGGTTGCTGTGGTTGCTTGCATGGCCTTGGGCTACGGTATCGAGCGCATTGCTTATCGCCCGCTACGAAATGCGCCACGCCTCGCACCGTTGATTACCGCGATCGGTGTTTCCATCGTGTTACAAAATCTAGCGATGATGATTTGGGGGCGTGAATATCATCCCTTCCCCATGCCATTCGCAAACGAGCTGCATACTTTAGGGGGGGCAATCATTACCAGTGTGCAAATAGCGATTGTGCTTATCGCACTACTGATGATGGTGGGCCTGATGCTGTTAGTGCATCGCACTCGCCTAGGTCGAGCCATGCGTGCAGTGGCAGAAAACCCCTCCTCGGCGATGTTGATGGGCGTCGATACTAATCGTGTGATCTCTGCCACTTTTATGCTCGGTTCTGCGCTCGCTGCGGTAGCGGGATTTATGGTTAGCGCTAACTACGGCATCGTGCATTACTACATGGGTTTCATGCTGGGTTTGAAAGCTTTTACAGCGGCAGTGTTGGGTGGCATCGGCAATCTCCGCGGCGCAATGTTAGGTGGTGTGGTGCTTGGTTTGATCGAAAGTTTAGGGGCGGGTTACATCGGCGATCTGACTGGCGGATTTTTGGGTAGTAACTACCAAGATGTGTTTGCCTTCTTTGTGTTGATAGCGGTGCTGGTGTTTAGGCCATCAGGTTTGTTGGGGGAGCGTGTTGCAGAACGTGCTTAATAAGAAATCCGCGCCACTGATGGCGGCGCTTGGTTTGTCATTGCTGATATTTCCTTTTATCACTGACGCGCTACTGGGACATGGCTGGGTACGCATTGCCGACTTTGCCTTGCTCTACATCATGTTGGCGCTTGGCTTAAACATCGTGGTGGGATATGCGGGCTTGCTCGATTTGGGCTACATCGCGTTTTTTGCGGTTGGTGCTTACACCTACGCATTGCTCGGTTCGCCGCAGTTTGGCCTGCATTGGCCTCTGTGGGCAGTATTGCCAATTGGCGCCTTACTCGCCTGTTTTTTCGGCGTATTGCTGGGTGCACCAACGTTGCGTCTGCGCGGCGATTACCTCGCCATTGTGACGCTTGGCTTTGGCGAGATCATTCGTATTTTTATGAACAACCTTAACGCTCCAATCAACATCACCAACGGGCCACAGGGGATCAGCATGATCGACCCATTACGGGTGGGCGATTTTTCGTTTGGCAGTACGCACGAATTATTGGGCATCAGTTTTACCACGGTGCATTTGCATTACTACTTATTTTTGGGTTTCACGCTGTTGGTGATTTTTACCTCGCAACGTTTACAACATTCGCGCATCGGTCGTGCATGGATGGCGATTCGTGAAGATGAAGTAGCGGCGAGCGCAATGGGTATCAATACCCGGAACATCAAGTTGCTGGCATTTGCCATGGGGGCAACGTTTGGTGGTATTTCCGGCGGTCTGTTCGCTGGCTTTCAAGGCTTCGTCAGTCCAGAAAGTTTTAGCTTGATGGAGTCTGTGATGATTCTGTGCATGGTGGTGTTGGGCGGTATGGGCAACATCGCGGGTGTGGTGTTGGGCGGGGTGCTGCTGGTGATACTGCCAGAGGCATTTCGTCATGGCGCAGGCCCGTTACAACAAGCACTGTTTGGTAAAGTAATCGTTGACCCAGAAAGTTTGCGCATGTTGATGTTTGGCTTGGCGCTGATTTTGGTGATGTTGTGGCGACCCGCGGGATTGTGGCCATCAAGCCAGCATCGCAGAGAGCTTTCGCCCGATGACTCCGTTGCGCAGCAAGAACAGGACACAGTGTATGACGCAGCAAAGTGAGGCCCTGTTGACGCTGTCTGGCGTGAGTAAAAACTTCGGTGGCCTAGCGGCGCTGAGTGATGTGTCATTGCACATTAAGCGTGGTGAGATCTATGGTTTAATTGGCCCGAATGGCGCGGGGAAGACAACATTATTCAATATAATCACAGGGTTATACGAATTATCTCAAGGCGGATTTGTGTTTTCAGGGACTGAATATAATCACTGTAAATCGCATGTGTTAGCGCAAGCAGGCATCGCTCGCACCTTTCAAAATATCCGTTTGTTCGCCAACATGACTGCGCTAGAAAACGTCATGGTGGGGCGACATTTACGCACACACTCTGGCATTTGGGGCGCGCTGACACATAATCGAAAAACGCGTGATGAAGAGCATGCCATCACCAAACGTGCACACGAACTCCTTCACTACGTCGGCATTCATCGCCCTTCAAATACACTGGCAAAAAATCTCTCTTATGGCGAGCAGCGCAGATTAGAAATCGCCCGCGCCTTGGCAACTGAGCCGAAATTATTAGCGCTTGATGAGCCTGTTGCAGGCATGAATGCGACCGAAACGGAAAGCTTAAAAGCGCTACTGCAAGCGATTCGCAACGATGGTGTGACGGTGTTGCTGATCGAGCATGATGTAAAACTCATCATGGGCTTGTGTGATCGTGTCGCCGTGTTGGATTATGGAAAGAAAATTGCCGAAGGCGAGCCAGAAGTGGTACGTCGTGCCCCAGCGGTGATCGCCGCGTATTTGGGAGGCGAGGCGGCATGAGCTTGCTCGAAGTCGAAACTCTTAAAGTTTCTTACGGCGGCATCCACGCCCTTAAGGGCATCAGTTTGAATATTGCCGAAGGCGAAATGGTCGCGCTGATTGGCAGTAACGGTGCGGGCAAAAGCACCACATTGAAAGCGGTGGCGGGTTTGCAACATTGCACCGCAGGTAAATTTCATTACGCAGGTAATTCGTTGCATCATATCCCCGCGCATCAGCGGGTGAGTGCTGGCTTAGCGTTAGTACCAGAAGGGCGCGGCATTTTTGCACGACTTACCGTGGCGGAAAATTTACAAATGGGTGCCTATACGCGTAGCGAAGCTGGTGAGATCAACGCCGACCTTGATCGCATGTACGAATTATTTCCTCGACTGGCGGAACGCCGTTTGCAATTGGCGGGTACGCTTTCCGGCGGCGAGCAACAGATGGTCGCGATAGCACGCGCCTTGATGAGTCACCCTAAGTTGTTGATGCTAGACGAGCCTAGCATGGGGCTGGCGCCGATGATGGTGGCAAAAATTTTTGAAACGATTCGCTTGGTGGCACAGCAAGGCGTTGCAATTTTTCTGGTGGAGCAAAACGCTAAGCTTGCCTTGGAAACCGTGCAACGAGGCTATGTGTTGGAAGGTGGCGTGATTACATTATCAGGAATGTCCAGTGAATTATTAGGTAGTGATGCTGTGCAGCAGGCGTATCTTGGTGCTTAAATACGAACTTCCAGTGAGCTAAAAAAATAAAGTTATGAAATATCAGCAAGATCGAAATGAGAGCGCAGAGATACTGCGACTTCTAATTCAAAAGATGGCGGCTCATCCTGCAGCTTTCACCCCCCACACCTATGCAGTTTGGTACGAGGTAGTGGCGGGCATTAATTCCGCGTTGAGTGAAGATGTCTCAAGTTTGTTGGAAAAAGGGCAGCAGCTTTCAGATGAAATCATCGACAAGCTTTATGAGAAACATATATCTGATGACAGCTCAACTCGGCACAGGGTATTGCACGACGGCATTCATCATTTGCTTGGAAAAATTGCTGGCTTTACTGAAGAAACCGATAAGCAAGCTTTGCTATTTGGAAATAACTTACAAAACTATGGCGATACACTCAAGCGGCCGATCGACTCACAAAAATTAGTTGAGTTGGTGAACGACATGACAGGTGACACAGATAAAATGCGTGGCTCGATGCAGAGTCTGCAATCTGAGTTAACGGCTAGCAGGCAACAAGTCGAAAAACTAAATAAAGAGCTAGAGTCGGCGCGAGGTGAGGCGCTAACTGATCCACTCACGGGCATTTTGAATAGGCGTGGCTTTGAACAAGCATCAAAGCAAGCGCTTACGGATAAATCAGCGGTTGCCAAAGGCCTGTGTTTGCTGATGGTGGATATCGACCACTTCAAGAAAATTAATGATGCCTACGGACATTTGCTTGGGGATAAAGTAATTCGTGCGATAGCGGAAGCCCTTAAATCAAAAATTCGCGGTCAAGATTCAGTGGCGAGAGTTGGTGGTGAAGAGTTCGCGGTGTTGCTTACAGAGACGGATATTGAGGGTGCGCAAACTGTGGCTGACAGTGTTCGCGCAAGCATTGAGAAAGGGAAAATTCGCCGTCTAGATAATCAACGTACGATTAGCGGCATAACAATTTCCATTGGCATTTCCAAATACATCAAAGGTGCAAGTATTGAAGATCTGATGGCGCAGGCAGACGACGCGCTGTACCAATCAAAAGAACAAGGTAGAAACCGCACTACGGTGTATCAACAAAAGGGCGATTAAGTTTTTCCTCTCACGCAGTACATTCATTCGTTGGTTTTAACGGTTATTTGCATTCTTAGGTTGGATAGGAGAGATGTCTATGTTCAATTCGGCTGAGTACTCCGGTTGAAATCAGCGTGTTGAGCGCATCTTTCTCGAAAGTCAAATAGGTTGGAATTTAACGAGGGGGCTATGTCTGCTTTTGTTTAGGGTTGTCAGATGCCTGCCCTCAAACGCAGCCCGAGCAAGATGCAGTG
>JBAXEJ010000013.1:0-47759 GCA_037140475.1 Gallionellaceae bacterium | reverse complement strand
TGTGGGTTCAAATTCGATGCAACTGCTGGGTCAGCAATACGCGCAATTCGACACATAGCAGACCTGTTTGTCTGCGTTGCCTTCCGCCACTTGTTTACAGCAACAAAAGCAAATTCCCTCAAGATTCCGAAGAGTTTTCTACTTTTGCTATAGAAATAGAAATTGTACTGCCTGCAATTTAACCCCAAACAGGGCATAGGCCAATGGTAGCCTGGCTTTCCTAACTGCTGGTATATGGGTTTCTGCTCCTTACAGATACCAGCAAAAATACCAGCAACAGCGTGAGATTCAGTGAAACGACCTGATTCCTCCTGGAAACAAAAAACCCACTTAAGCTTGACACCTAGTGGGTTTTTGAAGGTTTCTGATACTACCTGAAACCGTTTTTTGGTGGTGATAGGTGGATTTGAACCACCGACCTCAGCGTTATGAGTGCTGCGCTCTAACCACCTGAGCTATATCACCGAAATTTGCCTGCCTCATTTCAAGGAGGCGCGATTTTCCTGATTTTGTCCCCGCCTGTCAATTACATGACACAGTCTTTAGCTCACTCTCAGGAAAATTCTTTTGCAAAGCGGCAATTTGTCCAGCAATTACAGCATCTAAACGACTCAGCAAAAACACTGTGTACTTTAATTTGCTTGTACGCTCACCAATCGTGGCAGTGCGTACGCCCTGCTGCTGCAATTTAGCCAAATATTTTTTAGCTGCATCTTCTGTTTTAAACACCCCTAAAGAAATTGCGTTCTGCCATGCGCCAACCTCTTGAATAACAAAATAGTCAGCCACGCCTCGCTCCTTTAGATGCGCAATTTTTTGATCGACCAACACCCGAGTTTTCATCGGGGCGATATAAACCCAATAACCACTGACATAATCTACTTGGCGATGTTTCGGCTTCTCGTTCAGGCTGATTGTCGCCAAAGCCTTCTCTGCCCGTTGCAACTCGGCGCCAGAAAACTCACCCCACTCCATACAACTTTGCTTACCCACTAGGATCGCTTTAGCAACCACTGGAGCAGCGACAACTGAAGACTGTGCTTGCGTTATCTGCGCAACAATCGGCACATGGCTTGCCGCAACTGAAGATGCCCCTTCAGCCAAATTAAGGATTGTCACCTTGTCGGCATTCAGGGGGGGCTGTATCGCTACACTGCTTGCATCCACTAGCAAAGCGCCTCCCCACTGCATCACGGCAAAAAACACGAGATTAACTGCCACCAAAAAAACAAATATCCACTTCACCATGCGTGCGCCTCTCCAATGACCTGCAAACCATCCAACACAAGATTTTCTTCAAACTGCACTGGCATATTGAGGTACGGTTTTATTCGCATCGCAGCACCTCCGCTCAGTACACAAACGACCTCTCCAGTTTTTGCCAACAGATTATATTGATATTCAATTGCGCCCACTGTCGCGCGCAACAGTCCACTTTGAATCGCATCTGCCGTATTCCGTGGAAAGTTTTGCACGCCGCCTGCAATTTCTGCTAATTGCGCCGTACCTTGCGACAAATTTTGTTGCATCAAAGTGATGCCCGGCAAAATTATTCCACCAATAAATTCACCTTGCGCTGATAGCGCATCAACCGTGGTCGCGGTACCGCAATTCACAACCAAACAAGCTCGCTGCGTTTTATGCCATGCGGCAATCAGCGCTGCCCAACGATCACTCCCTAACCGCGAGGGATTTTCATAAAGATTTTTGACACCACACTGCTTTTCCTGTGCAGTTACAAAATGTACCGAGGGATAAGCCTCACATAAGCGTTGCGAAATTTTATGCCCTGCCACATTAGAAGCAAGAATTATTGAAGGCATTGGCAGCCCGGCTATTTCACTTAGCATGGCAGACCAGTCCGTATTGTCCACAACTCCTCGATGCGCCACCTTGTCGCCTACGACATAAGCCCATTTGCAGCGACTGTTACCCACATCAAACAATAACACTACGCCTCCCGCAAACTAATTTCACCGGCATTAAACTCTTGTAAGCCTTGCTGAGTTTCAACGCGCAACGCACCCGATTCCGCGACCCCGCGCACTACACCCTCAATCTGAGACCCATCAGGCATATGCATTTTGACAGAACGATTCTGCAACAGATGGTAGCTCTCCCACTCATCGCGTAATGGCGCAAAGCCCTGTGCCGCAAATTGGTTCAGCATTTCGGCCAGCTCTTGCAATAGTAACGCAAGTAAATGATTGCGCTCTGGCAACGCTTTCATCATTTGCGCCAGATCGCTCACCGGCTGATCAATACGCTGCGCAACCGCTGACGGCAAGCGCAAGTTCATCCCGATACCGATCACCACCGCACTCGGCCCCAGCATATCCCCCTGCGCTTCAATCAAAATCCCTGCGACCTTGCCTTTGTCGTTCAACACATCATTCGGCCATTTCAAGCCGACACCCGACACCTTCAATTTTTTGAATGCGCGCATCACCGCCACACCCACAGCCAAACTTAATCCAGATAGCGCAGACAAGCCAAAATTAAAACGCCACAAAACCGAAAATGTCAGTGCATTGCCCAAGCCTGAATGCCACGTGCGCCCCAAGCGCCCTCGTCCTGCACTTTGCCACTCTACCGCCAACACATTGCCGCTCGGCATTCCCTGCGCTGCGCGCTGCAACAACATGGAATTACTCGACGCAGCACTATCAATAATGTCGATATTAAATATGTGCGGTGTTTTCAATTCAGCGCGCACGGCCGCCGCATCTAACCAAGCTATCGGCTCGACCAATCGATAGCCGCGCCCCCTCACACTAAATAAAATAAGGCCGTACTGCTCAACCCCTTGCAGTGCATTATTTACACTGGCGCGGGATACCCCCAACTGCTTTGCCAACACTTCGCCAGAATGAAATTCACCATCCCTTAACAGGCGCAATACTGAAAACGTCAGCGTCTTAGGCGCAATTAAATGATCTGCATTCATTGCGGCAGCTCACCTGATATTTTTTGTTTATGCACGTCTTTGTTATGCCCATGAAGGAAAGCCAAAATTTCTGCCTTACGCTGCATCGCATCTTGATAACCCAACGCGATCAACGCACGGCAGTAGGCCTTATCAAACAAAAGATAGCTCACCAAATTCGCGCCACGCCGCCGCATCACCCCCACTGAGCGTAACAATATTCGTATCGTCCAAGGCAAAGCATTCAAGTGATACTCCGCGATTTCTTCGATAGCCTGACTCGGAGAAATAACCAACACCTCCACGTGACGCAGCTTGGTATGCTGTCGCAACTCTTTAGGAATAAAACTGACCGTGTGATTGATGCGACGCAAGCGCTCCAAATCCACTTCCATGCTGTCCAGAAAAATACTATCCAGCGCATGGCCTGCAATTTGCGCAAGCGATGGGTATTCATCAATTTTGTTACGCCGATGCCCCTCCTCGCGGCCCTCACTCTCGCCCATACCTACCACCAAAACACGATCTGCGCCCAAATGCAAAGCAGAACTAATGGGCGCGAGCTGACGCATCGAACCATCGCCGAAATATTCACGGTGAATATGCACTGCGGGAAAAATAAAGGGAATCGCTGCCGAGGCCAGCAAATGTTGAATGCTAATCTGTGTAGAAACACCCACACGTCGCGCACGTCTCCACGGCTCAATACCCGCTGCACCCTGATAAAAAGTCACCGAATGACCCGATCCATAGCCTGAGGCCGTAATGCTTAAGGCATGCAATACGCCGCTATCGATGCTGTTTTGAATTTTATTGCAAGGTAAGGTCTGCTCCAGCAACTCGACCAAGGGAGCGTTATCCAACAAAGAAACGTGATTTAATTTTCCTGCGCCGAAAACACTCAGCACCAAACCCGCGAACCATCGCGCGCTATTTTGAAACACTCCAATAAAATCAACCCGATACACCTCTCCTACGTGAAAGTTTTTCCACACATCCAGCAGGTACTTCACTCCCTTGCGAAAGTGCCGCGCATTGATTGCCAGTGTCGCCGCATTCAACGCACCAGCAGAGGTGCCGCAGATAATTGAAAAAGGAGTTGGTGAAGAGCGCGGTGTAAATTCCGCAATCGCCTTTAGCACCCCCACTTGATAAGCTGCGCGCGCACCACCGCCGGTGAGAATCAAGCCGATTTTTTGTGGGCGCATCATTGGTGAATGACTTTACATATGTTCATTGCAAATTAACTTAGTGCGAACTAACGCCGACGACGGCGAGCGCACTCATATTGACGATGCGGCGCACGGTTGCTGTTGAAGTAAGGATATGTGCTGATTTATTCGCACCCAGCAAAATGGAGCCAATCGTTTCGCCCTCTCCTGCAGTAACTTTAAGCAAATTGTAGGCAATATTTGCCGCATCTAAATTTGGCATGACCAGCACGTTGGCCACGCCTTTTAAGCGCGAGGCAGGAAATGTTTGCAAACGTAAGCTCTCCGACAATGCCGCGTCGCCATGAATTTCGCCTTCGACCTCAAGTTCAGGCGCTAACTTTTCCAGCAGCTCTCGCGCCTCACTCATCTTGCGCGCTGAAGCATTTTCATGGCTACCAAAATTTGAGTGCGAGAGTAACGCTACCTTGGGCACTAAACCAAAGCGCCTAACCTCCGCCGCCGCGAGCAGTGCCATCTCCGCCACCTGCTCTGCACTCGGATCAAGATTCACATGTGTGTCGCAAATAAATAAAGTGTGATTCGGCAACATCAAAATATTCATCGCTGCGTACACATTGGCCCCGGGACGCTGGCCAATTACTTCATTGATGTAAGTCAGATGACGCAAGGGTTGTAGCACGGTACCGCACAACATGGCATCGGCAGAATCCATGTGAACTAACATTGCCGCAATCAAGGTATTGCGGCTACGCATCTCGCGCTTCGCCACGTCAGGCGTCACGCCATAACGCTGTCTCAAACGATGATATTCATTGCAGTACTCACGATAACGCCTATCGTTTTCTGGATTCACTATTTCGAAATGCTCGCCTGCACGAATACGCAAACCGAGCTTGGCAATGCGCTGATCCACCACCGATGGGCGGCCAACCAAAATCGGCAAGGCAAGCCCTTCGTCTACCACCGTCTGCACGGCATGCAACACGCGCTCGTCCTCACCCTCGGCATACACCAAACGCCTGGGATTTTTCTTCGCCATATCGAACACCGGCTTCATCAACATGCTGGAGTGATAAAGAAAGTGCGACAGCTGCTCATGGTATGCCGCCATATCAGCGATAGGGCGCGTTGCCACACCGCTATCCATCGCGGCCTGCGCCACGGCTGGCGCAACCTTGGTAATCAAGCGCGGATCAAACGGCTTGGGGATTAAATAATTTTCACCAAAGTTTAAATTTTCTTCACCATATACCGCTGCGACTTCATCGGATTGCTCTGCTACAGCCAACGCCGCAATGGCATAAACTGCGGCACGCTTCATCGCCTCGTTAATCGTTGTGGCACCGACATCTAGCGCACCCCGAAATAAATAGGGGAAGCACAAAGCATTGTTGACTTGGTTTGGATAGTCAGAGCGACCGGTGGCCAAAATCGCATCGGGGCGCACTGCTTTGGCCTCTTCAGGCAAAATTTCTGGCGAGGGATTGGCCAAGGCAAAAATGAGCGGACGCGGCGCCATCTGCTTCACCATTTCCGGTTTCAACACACCGCCTGCGGATAGCCCCAAAAACACGTCTGCCCCAGCTATTACCTCACCCAAAGTACGCGCCGCTGTCTTCACCGCATAGCGCACTTTATTGTCATCCATCTCTTCGGTGCGCCCCTCATAGACCACGCCTTTAATGTCGGTCACGGTAATGTTTTCCATCTTCACACCGAGCCCAACTAACATATCCAAACACGCCAATGCCGCAGCACCCGCGCCAGAAGCCACCAGTTTAATTTCTTCGATTTTTTTATCGACCACCTTGAGACCGTTTAACAGCGCAGCACCCACAATAATCGAAGTACCATGTTGATCGTCATGAAACACGGGGATTTTCATCTGCTCACGCAGCTTGCGCTCAATGTAAAAACACTCAGGCGCTTTGATGTCTTCTAAATTAATGCCGCCGAAAGTAGGCTCCAGCGCGGCAATGATGCTCACCAATTTATCGGGGTCGGTTTCGGCGATTTCGATGTCGAACACATCAATGCCGGCAAACTTCTTGAACAACATCCCCTTGCCTTCCATCACCGGCTTGGAAGCCAACGGCCCAATGTTGCCTAAGCCCAGCACCGCCGTGCCATTACTAATCACGGCCACCAGATTGCCGCGCGCCGTTAAATTGCGCACCTCGGATGGGTCACGCACAATCTCTTCACAGGCCGCAGCCACACCCGGAGAATAGGCCAAGGCCAAATCGCGCTGCGTAAGCATTGGCTTACTTGGCACAACCGATATTTTTCCTGCTGGAGAAGTGCGGTGATATTGCAACGCCGCATCGCGCAATTGCTTATCCATTTTGCCCCCTACTCTCTGGTTTTTTGTCGCCGTTAAGCGTTGTGTGCCACCAGTGCATGCACTGCATCAAGCGCATCTTTGAGCGTCTCTTCTGGCAGATCATTTACAAACTTAGATAACAAATTGGCCGCCTCAGCAGTCTCAGGCGGCAACTCGCTGGCATTTGCATTCGCAACAAGTACTGCAGCCGCGCCCACCACATTCAACAGGTAAGCACGTTCGCTCATCAATATTTCAATTTCTTGGCTCAGTAATTCAACTTCATGCTTGTTCATCACACTCTCCTCATTAATTATTTTTTAACCCACTAAGCCGATTGTGCGCCATCCGCTCTATCCATACGCAACGTGCTGTGCGTTCTTTTACGCAACTGATGCAGCAATTCAACATTCTTATCTAGCGACTCACCATACGAGGGGATCATCGCCTTTAGCTGATGCGTCCACTCATCGCCCTTCATGCGCGTACTGAAGCAGCGCTCGATCACTTCAATCATCGCCTGCACCGAAGTCGAAGCCCCAGGAGAGGCCCCCAACAAAGTTGCCAAGGTACCATCTTGAGAGGTCACGATTTCCGTACCGAATTCCAACTTACCCCCTTTTTGATCACAATTTTTAATGATCTGCACCCGTTGCCCGGCTGAGGCTAACACCCAATCCTCCTCCTTCGCGTCCGCATAAAAAGTTCGCAACGCATCAACCCGCTCTTTATGCGAACGCATCGCCTCGTTAATCAAGTAACGAGTGAGATCAAGATTGTCTCGCGCCACGGCCAGCATCGGTTTTAAGTTGCCTGATTTCAGTGATGAAAATAAATCCAGCACCGAGCCTTCTTTCAAAAATCGAGTGGTAATGCTGGCGAAGGGGCCAAACAATAAAGAAGGTTCTCCATCAATAATCCGTGCATCTAAATGAGGTACCGACATCGGCGGCGCGCCCACTGGGGCTTTGCCATATACCTTGGACGTGTGGCGCTTAACCACCTCTGGGTTTTTACAAATCAACCACTGACCACTCACTGGGAAACCACCGTAACCTTTCGCTTCAGGAACACCTGATTTTTGCAGCAGCGGCAAAGCCCCGCCTCCGGCGCCCAAAAACACAAACCCAGCCTCAATTGTTTTTGTTTTATCCGTATGATTGTCTTTAACTCGCACATGCCAACGACCATCCGCATGTTGTTTCATGCCCATGATGGTATGACTCAGCTGTAAATCAAACGTGGGGCGTTTAGTCAGCGACTTCACCAGCTTGCGCGTCAGAAAACCAAAATCCACATCCGTGCCATGCTTCACTTGCGTTGCAGCCACTGCCTGTTTCGCATCGCGATGCTTCATCACTAACGGCATCCACTTGCGCAGTACCGCATGATCTTCGCTGTACTCCATCTCTTCAAACAAATGATGTTTGTGCAATGCCGCATAGCGTTTACGTAAAAACGCCACGTCTTCATCACCACAAACAAAGCTCTGGTGACAGATTGGATTAATAAATTTTTCCGGCGAAGGCAGCTCACCATGCTCAACCAAATACGACCAAAACTGTAGCGACATTTCAAAGGCAGAGTTAATCGCCAATGCGCGCTCTATTTTTACCGAACCATTGGCCGTTTGCGGCGTGTAATTAAGCTCGCAATATCCGGCATGGCCCGTCCCCGCATTATTTAAACCATGAGAACTCTCCTGCCCCACTTTACTGAGGCGCTCCACCATCACAATTTTTAACGCAGGATCTAAATGCGCGAGCAATGAGCCCAGCGTCGCACTCATCACCCCTGCACCCACCAATAACACATCTACTTTTTTATTCGACATTTCAATTCCTAAACGAGTCTGCTCATTCTAACTTAAGGCGGCGAGCATCTTCTCAATACGCTTCACTGAAACGATCACCGGCGTTTTAATCTCCTGTGCAAATAGAGAAACGCGCAACTCCTGTAGCATCCAGCCAATATCTTCTACGCGCACATCAACTTCGCCCTGCATTGAAGATTGCTTACGCTGCCACTGCTGCTGCACCTGCATCATCTGTTTCATGTTGAGCGCATCTCTTGCAGGGTTACTGCGCAACTTTTCCAACCGTACATTGATCGCCTTAAGGTAACGCGGCAAATGTTGCATCCGTTCATAAGGGGTGCGCCCAATCCACTCCTTACCCAACAACCACTCGCATTGACTGCGAATATCCGCCAAGGCTTGCGTGTGTGCTTTATATCCAGGAAGAGATTTTTGTAGCGCGTGATATTCGGTCAACACGCCCGCCACCAAGCGTGCAATTTCTTGTGCTACTAAATTTAAACGCGCCTTCGCCTCTTTCGTTCGAGTAGCAAAATCTTTTTCATTTTCTGGCCACGGCTCATTTAAGCAGCAGCGATCAAAGGTCACTGCGAGTAATTGACGTTGTAAATCCTGCTGCGAACCGAAGGGCAAAAACTGCATCGCCATCGCTTGTAGCCCCGGCAAGTTTTTTTCTAAATACTTCACCTGATCTTTTAATGCCAGCATAAACAATCGCCGCAAACCCAAGCGCTGCGCGGCTTGCGCCTCATCTCGCGTATCAAAATATTGCAACGTGACCGCATCGCTTTCATCCACTAAGGCGTTAAACACCGTGATCGTTTGGCCGGCACGGCTCTCTTCGCTCGTAGGTTTGAAATCGCCGAAATCCCAGGCGAGGTAGCGCTTCGACTCCTCCCTCACCACTCTTCCAGCGGGAGAAGGGCTAAGTTCAGCGCCATGCGTCTTTAGTTCCCTCTCCCGCGGGGAGAGGGCTGGGGTGAGGGAAAGCACCCACTCACCGCGCAAAGTAGCGAAGTTGCGCCCCATCCCCAACTGCCGCCCATGCTCATCCACCACCCGAAAATTCATTGACAAGTGTGCTGGTAACTGCTCCATGCGAAACGCATCTAGCGGCACCTCAATCTGTTTTTGCTCTCGAATATAGCGCGCCAGTGCTTGTAACAATGGTGTGTCAGACGGTTTTACAGCGATCACAAATGCCGCCGCGAATTCCGGTACGGGCACGCAATGGCGACGTAATTTTTGTGGTAGCGATTTCACTAGCTGCGCAATTTTTTCTGCCAACACGCCCGGCACCAAGTACTCACAGCGTACCGCCGACACCTGATTCAACAACGCTTGCGGCACTGTGAGCGTGACGCCATCATCCACTTTACCCGGCGCGAAGTTGTAGCCCAAGGCATAACTCACGTTGTTCATCGACATCTGCGGCGGAAACTGATCGGTGGTGATTCCCGCTGCCTCGTGGCGCATCAAGTCATCTTTTTTAAGAAGCAGCAACTTCGGCTGCTCACGCTCCGCCTCTTTACGCCAATGCTCAAATGCCGCGCCGTTATGAATGCCTGCTGGAATTCGCTCATCGTAAAACGCAAAAATCAGCTCATCATCTACCAGCACATCTGGGCGACGCGCTTTGTGTTCTAACGCCTCAATATCGGCGATGAGTTTTTGATTGTGCGTAAAAAATGGCGCTTGCGTATTGAACTCACCATTTACCAACGCCTCGCGAATAAACACCTCACGCGACTCCTCTGGGTTCATCGGGCCGTAATGCACGCGCTTCTTGGGATTAATCACCAAGCCATGCAAAGTGCTACGCTCCCACGCCGCCACCTGCGCGTTTTTTTTCTCCCAGTGCGCATCGTAGTAATGCCGCTTGATGAGATGCGCGCCGACCTCTTCTAACCACTCTGGCTCAATGCGTGCCACACAGCGGGCAAAGAGCTTGGTCGTCTCCACAATTTCTGCCGCTACCACCCACTTACTGCCTTTTTTCGCTAATACCGAATTCGCTGCAATGAAAAATTTAATCTCGCGCGGGCCAAGATAATAAGGCTCACGATCAACGCCCTTCCATCCGATATTGCCGAGCAAGCCCGTGAGTAAAGCTTTGTGGATTTGCTCGTAGCTGGCGGGAATACGTTCTTTCTCCCCTTGCCCCTCTCCCGCCTGCGGGCGAGGTGAATTAGTCATCCCCATCTCACTCACCTGCGCGTGCAACTGCTGATGCAACTCGTGCCACTCTCGCAAGCGAATCGGCGACAAAAACTTATCGCGGCATTCCATCGCCCAGAGCTTGTTACTTTTTTTGTGCTTAACCGCCTCTTGGAACCATGCCCACAATTTTATGTAAGCCAAAAAATCTGAACGCTCGTCGTTAAAGCGTTGGTGCGCAGCATCCGCGGCTTCGCGCCGCTCTGCCGGACGATCACGCGGGTCTTGCAGCGAGAGCGCACTGGCAATAATAAGAATCTCATTCAAGCAGTTATATTGCCGCCCCGCCAACAACAGACGCGAAATTTTTGGGTCAAGCGGCAGCTTAGCCAACTCATGCCCCAAGGGCGTTAATTCTCGCAGCTCATTGATTGCATTGAGTTCCCTTAAAAGCTGATAGCCGTCCGCAATGGCTCGCGAACCTGGCGGCTCAATAAACGGAAACTGCTCTACCTCCCCCAGCCCCAGTGCGCTCATGCGCAAGATCACGGTAGAGAGCGACACTCGGAAAATCTCGGCATCGGTAAATTCGGCACGCTGCAAAAAATCTGCCTCTTCGTAAAGGCGAATACACACACCACTCATCACGCGACCACAACGCCCTGCGCGTTGATTCGATGCCGCGCGTGAAATATTTTCGATGCGTAGTTGCTCTACTTTTTGCCGCACGCTGTAACGGTTGATGCGCGCCAAGCCACTGTCAATCACATAGCCAATGTTAGGCACCGTCAGCGACGTCTCCGCCACATTGGTGGCCAACACTACGCGACGCATGCCCGAGGCTGGTTTAAAGACACGATCTTGCTCGGCAATCGACAAGCGTGAAAAAAGCGGCAGAATCTCGATACCCTTGTGCTGATGTTTGCGCAATGCTTCCGCCGTTTCGCGAATCTCGCGCTCACCTGGCAGAAACACCAACACATCGCCGCGTAAGCCGCCAATGCTTAACTCATCCAGCGCACTGCATATCGCTTGAGGGATGTCCTGCGTATCGCCCTCTTCGTTTTGTTGCGGCGGACGGTAGCGAATTTCAACAGGATAAGTGCGGCCGGTGACTTGCAGGATAGGCGCACCTGAAAAGTGCTTGGCAAAACGCTCCGCATCCAGTGTGGCCGAGGTGATAATAATTTTTAAATCAGGGCGACGCGGTAACAGTTGCCGCAGATAGCCCAGCAGAAAATCAATGTTAAGCGAACGCTCATGCGCCTCGTCAATAATGATTGTGTCGTAATTTTTCAGCAGCGGGTCGTGGTGAATCTCGGCAAGCAAAATACCATCGGTCATTAACTTCACGCAGGTATCAGGCGACACTTTATCGTTGAAGCGCACCTTGTAACCAACCAAGCCGCCTAACTCTGATTTCAACTCTTGTGCGATGCGCGCCGCGACCGAACGCGCCGCAACACGGCGCGGCTGAGTATGCCCAATCACCCCCAATACGCCACGCCCCAAGCTCAGGCAGATTTTTGGCAACTGCGTCGTTTTACCAGAACCCGTCTCACCGCACACAATCACTACTTGGTGCTTTTCGATAGCCTGTGCCAACTCCTCGCGTCTTGCCACCACGGGTAAGTCGGCAGGGTATTCGATACTAGAGAGTTGTTGGATACGCGCCAGACGGCGCTGTGCGATAGGTGAAAGTGCAGAATTCATAGGGAGCGATTTTACCTGTTACCCCTTTTCATCGCACAAAAAACAAGGGAGACCTAAGTCTCCCTTGTGTGTCTTGCTTATGCTTGAAGTATGTCGCCCCTCAAAAGAACGACTTCAATATAAGGGCTATTACACCTCCCATGATCAAACCACTCATCCATTTCATTACCTGCAATTCCGCTTTGATTGGAGCCAACTCAATCTGCAAATCTTTTTTTGTCACCAACTCTTGATCGGCTGACGCCTCACGATAGGCGGATGCAATCGCCTCCGCTTGGCTTGCGTTAATGCCACTGGCTTCAAGCGTTTTTACAAACTTTAACGTGTCGAATGTAACAGTGCTCATGTTGCACTCCTAATGATTTGGTTAGGCCAAGTATAGCAAGACTTCAAAAATTTCTGTACAAAAAACAAGGGAGACCGAAGTCTCCACTGTTTGTCTTGCTTAGCTTTGTTTGATGAATGTCGCTTGCGCTAACTCATCTTACGCAGACTAACTTACCAAGCTGCTTCCAACATCAATGTTGTCAGCTGCTGAGAACCTTTTTCGCCCGCATACGCTGTGCCACTGTATTGCGAGAAGTTAGCTACTAACGCTACGTTTTGCACCAAGTCATACAAGGCAGTCAATGTGATCGCGTTGTCTGTTTTTGCAGCATTATTTGCATCAACAGAACCATTTTCTGCAAGGCGATACGCTAAGCCCACGTTCAAAGCATGAGGAACTACTTGGAACTCAGCACCAATAGTAGTCGCTTTACGATCTACTGAACCAGTATTGTGCTCACAGTTTCCAGATGCGATGTTAGCAGCACATTTTGGAGCTACTGCATTTTGCAAGTAAACACCCGTCATCATGCCAGCCACTTCACCATGCGCTTGGAAGTCAAAGAAGGTCTGATTAGCTTCAACTTGACCGCCTCCAAGGTTAGCATAAGAGTTACCTGACTCAATACCAAAGCCTGCTACGATTTCCCAATTTGCAACGGTAGGCGTAGCCGCAACGCGAAGGTAGGTTTGACCAAAGTTCGTGGACGGAACATCTCCACCACCTGCACCGGGGAAGAATGATGAAGACCACTTGGTGTAGTTAACATAGCCCATGTCGTTTTGCACTACAAACGCCATACCGGCTGCATTACCGCCGCCCGCACCGCGATCAGCACTGTACTGAATCGCAGAAGTTTCACGACGGTGCTCAGCCCAACGGTTAGCACGCATTACGCCACCACTTGACAGCTCGAAACCATATGCAGCGCCTAAAGCATCTGTTGAGAAAGGAACAACCGTTACTTTAGCAACGCCAAAATCGTAGTTAACTGGCACACGCAAACCAGCAACTAACGGCATTGCGTTCCTTGCTGCCAAATTGTTCTCATTCAAAAAACCAATGGACAAGTTGCCATCATCAGCAATTCGACCGCCCATAAAGAAACTGAACTCATCGCCCATCTGATGTTGCCAGTCACTTGCATTACCAACAGCACTAGTTACTCCTTGACCTACAACGAAAGTGTCCCTAGTAGCATGTTGCGCACGGTACTTCAACAGAATCGCAGAGTTCATGGTTTCTGGAAGAGAGAGGTGATCACTTTCGATCTTGCCTTGTGCGCCCATCATGGTGTAGCCGGACGCTTTAAATGCACGGCCAAAGCCATTCAAAATTGGAAAGTGTGTTTGGTGACATGCTGAACATGCCATGCCAGTTTGACGTGCAAAAGCTGGTAGCGCTGATGCTTCAGGTGCAAATACTGCTGCTGCCATAACACTCGCTAGTGTTAATGCGATTTTTTTCATGCATTTCTCCTCAAATGAGCTTTAAGTTTATTAGAATTTACTTATATTTCAATAAGTCACCACGCTGTACGCGTTGTTTTTTTACTACGGTGCGAAACGTACACTCCAGAAAAAACTTTGTCAAAATAAATTTTTAGCCGATTCATTTTCGCAACGTTTAATATTTTTTGGCTTAGGAATTTAAGCTTTTTCTAATATTCGCTGAAGCACTGCGCCCGCCAACATAAAGCCAAATAAGGGGGGCATATAACTGATGGTGCCATTCACTGCACGGGGCCGACCTCTACCGGTAGGCTCGGGTGGCAAGGGTTGGCTTGGATATTCATCCGAAAAAACGGTTAGAACACCTTCGTACACATTTTCATTGCGCAAACGCTTGCGCATTTCTCGCGCGAGTGGGCACATGTCCGTGTCTTTGATGTCTGCTACTTTTATACGCGTTGGGTCACGACGATTGCCCGCCCCCATGCTGGACGCCACCTTGAGCCCCCTCTTGTAACTCTCTACCACCAGCGCGACTTTTGATGAGAGTGAATCAATGCAGTCGATTACGTAATCACTATCTGCCGGCACCAGTTGATTGACATTTTCAATCGCGAGAAAGTCGTAAAGCACGTTGACCTCACATTCGGGATTGATGTCGAGAATGCGCGCGCGCATCAGATCGGCTTTGAATTGCCCTTCTGTGGAATGCAGTGCGAGTAGCTGGCGATTGATATTGCTGGGCACAACTTTGTCGTGATCAAGCAAGGTTAAGCGACCGACGCCTGCGCGCGCCATTGCTTCAGCACAGTAGGAGCCTACTCCACCCAGCCCCGCGATGAAGATGTGTTTGCTTTTGAGTTGCGCGAGGCCTTCTTTACCGAGCAAAATTTCGGTGCGTGCGAATTGAGGATGGGTTGAGTTAGGCATGAATGGGGGAGGTTAAAAATGATCAGTTGAATTTTACTCCCTCTCCCTTTGGGAGAGGGCTAGGGAGAAGGGATGAAACCGAACCTGCTAGTGAACTTTATAACCGCATCGCAGGTAACGCTACACAAGCATTCGTTGTGGTGATTTGTGCAATGTCCTCCAAGCTCATGCCACGCAAGTCCGCCAAGGTCTGTGCGATCACTCGAATATATTGCGGCTCATTAGGTAGGCCTCGCTCCAAAAATGCGGGAGGAATATCCGGCGCGTCTGTTTCCAGCACAATCATTTCTAACGGCAAGGTCGCAGCAAGTTCGCGTAATTTAGTAGCACGCTCATAGGTCATCGCACCACCAAAGCCAAGTTTAAATCCCAGCTTGATAAATTCGTCTGCCTGTTGGCGACTGCCGTTAAATGCATGAGCGATACCGCCTCGCACTTTATGTTCACGTAAATGTTTAAGAATGACGTCAGCAGCGCGTCGAATATGTAGCAACACAGGCAACTCAAATTCGCGCGCAATTTTGAGTTGCTCAACAAAGAAAAATTCTTGGGCCGCACGGTCATAGTGTTGAATAAAAAAATCGAGGCCGATTTCACCCACTGCGATGGGTTGGCGCTGCGTTAGATATTCTCTCAACACATTCAAATCATCGGGTAAGGCACTACCCACATACATGGGATGAATGCCATAAGCTGGCAGGCACTCCGAATACTTTTGGCATAGCTCAGATACAACCTCAAAATTAGCACGCGTTACTGAGGGCACGATGATGCGATCAACACCTGCCGTTTTGGCATTCGCGATTAGTTCGGTTTGTGCGCCCACAAATTCGCTGGCGTCGAGATGGCAATGGGTGTCAATTAACATGAGGTGTCGTAGCGTCTAAGGAGCGCTATGTTAAACTCGCGACATCAATTTAGCGAGACAACATCATGTCTGGAAACACTCTAGGTACACTTTTTACCGTCTCTTCTTTTGGCGAATCGCACGGAGCTGCCATCGGTTGCATCGTGGATGGTTGCCCTCCGGGAATGGCTTTAACGGAAGCC
Organism: Gallionellaceae bacterium; assembly: GCA_037140475.1. Lineage (GTDB taxonomy): Bacteria > Pseudomonadota > Gammaproteobacteria > Burkholderiales > Gallionellaceae > PALSA-1006. The sequence continues at coordinate 31,890 of JBAXEJ010000013.1, read as the reverse complement.
GACATTCAGCTTGATCTTGATCGCCGCAAGCCGGGAACTTCGCGCCATGTTACCCAGCGCCGCGAATCAGACACCGTCGAAATTTTATCGGGTGTATTTGAAGGAAAAACCACTGGCACGCCGATAGCACTACTGATTCGCAATGAAGATCAACGCAGCAAAGACTACGGCAACATCGCAGAAACCTTCCGCCCCGGTCATGCCGACTACACCTATTGGCACAAGTACGGCATCCGCGATTATCGCGGTGGTGGCCGCTCTTCGGCACGCGAAACGGCGGGGCGAGTAGCCGCAGGTGCGATTGCTAAAAAATGGTTGTTTGAAAAATATGGCGTAGCGGTGCGCGGCTATATGAGCCAACTCGGCGAAATCGAAATCCCATTTAAAAGCTGGGAAGACATCAACGCCGAGGGTAATAGTTTTTTTGTGGCTGATGCGAGCTATGTGCCGCAACTCGAAACTTACATGGATGCATTGCGCAAATCTGGCGACTCTATCGGAGCGAAACTTTCGGTGGTTGCGAAAAATGTACCGGTGGGTTGGGGCGAGCCGGTGTTTGATCGTCTCGATGCTGAGATCGCTTATGCGCTGATGTGCATTAACGCCGTGAAGGGCGTGGAAATTGGCGCGGGTTTTAATTGCGTGACACAAAAAGGGAGTGAGCATGGCGACGAGCTGACCCCGACAGGATTTTTATCCAACAACGCGGGCGGCATTCTCGGCGGCATTTCTACGGGACAAGATATTGTTGCCAACTACGCGATCAAACCCACTTCGAGTATTCGGCTGGAGCGTAACTCCATCGACAAGGCAGGCAACCCGATCAAAGTTTCCACTGAGGGAAGGCATGATCCGTGCGTAGGTATTCGCGCTACGCCCATCGCAGAGGCAATGTTGGCTCTAGTATTGATTGACCATGCTCTGCGGCATCGCGCGCAAAATGCCGATGTGGTGTGTAACACTCCGAGGATTTGATTCGCTTCGGCAATTAGGGGACGCCGATTTACTCGATTTGTGAAAGTCGGAGCGCGATTCTCCCCCTGAGAAGGGGGAGTCTGAGGCGGTTTCGGTTTTGGCAGCAAGTCTTATTACGCTTAGCATCCAACCCCAAACCCCTCCCAACCTCCCCTTGTCAGGGGAGGGGAAAAACAGCTGATGACTTGACTAGCAATGCTACTGAACTATTTTCGCTGATATAACCAGTAGCGTTCGACCTTATCGCCAGAGCGCCCACCTTCCCAGATTTTTTTCCATTGAGTAGCGTTTTCGGTTTGCGATGAAGCACCTTGGCTTTGCACTAACTTCAAATCGCATTCTTTACGTGGTAGCGCTCTCACCGTGACATCGCCAAAATATTGCAGCATGGCACGTTGCGCCTCGCCTACGCCTTCACCAGAAACGCAGAGGTAGCGATTGGGCAATGCTTTCTGCAGACTTACCACCATCGAACGATAGCTCTTGGTGTTGTCCAACCACGGCATCCATAACGTTACGGCCAAGATCCATAACAGTGTGACACCAGCCGCCCAGTTGGTTACCGAGCGTCGAATAGAGCGTCCAATGCGCCATACCAGCACCATCCACAACACCGTAACAAAGACCGCAAGCCAAAATTGGTTCTCCTGAAATACGGGTTCAAAGCCGGGGCGGTAGTCTTTTAGCAATTTAGTTATGTGCGCTGGACTATCCACTAACAAACCTGTCCAGCCCCACCACAATAAAATTGCGAGTAACGCAAACGTCATGATGCCGAACCAATCTAAAGCGTTCGCCGCGCCGCGCTTCATCGTAAACAACGCAGCAGTCGCCAATAAGCTGAGGGGCAATAACATCGGGAGCGCGCAAAGGTCATTAATCCTCGGAGAGAGGCTCAGGGTAACTAGCATCACGCTAAATGTGACGAGCAACAGTTGAAATTCGGGCGCTTGCGATAACTTTTTGCGCGCTTCCCATACGGCCCAAATTGCCAGCGGCGCAGCGGGCCAGGCGAACCAAGGAAGCAAAGTTAGATAATAAAAAGTGTCGGAATGGTCGCCGTGACGGGCGAAGTCAACCACTTTGCCGATATTGAGTTGCCACGCCCATTCAGCGAATAGTTGCGGTGAACGCAGGTAAAGCAAGCTAGGCCAAATCGTCAGCCAAGGTAATGCGCTCAAAAGTGCAACGCCAGTTGTTATCGCAAAGGTGCGGGTGCGCCAAGCAGAGAAAAACAATAAGCTGGCGCTAATCAACAGAAAAAATATCGGCTCGACAAAGCCTTTGGACATAAAGCCAATGCCGAGCCCCGTACCGAGGATCAATCCCGCTAAAAGTGGTCTACGTTCACTCAGTGCGTAGCCGTAAATCATCATGGCGCAGCCAGTGAGCAAGGCGAGGTCAGTCACCATTAGGTGAGCGCGCACCAACAGCCCTAAGCTACCCATCAAAATAATGACAGAAGCCCAGCCCGCACTTTTACCGAATAATTCACGTCCTGCAGCGGCGGTGAATACCAGCGTGAGGGCCATGTAAAAACCACTGGCTAGCCGTGCGCCATCATGTAACGGTAAAAATGATGCGGAAAGTTTGGCGAAGATCGCGGCTGTCCAATAAAAAAGCGGCGGCTTCTCTAAAAAGTCATCGCCCGCCAACGTAGGCACCAGCCAATCGCCACTCTGCAAGATGTGATAAACCAAGCCGAAGCTGTACGCCTCATCTGGCTTCCACGGGTCATGCCCGATCAGCCCAGTGAGCAACCAAACGGTGCAGAGCATTCCCAAGAACAATGCCTTGGTCGGCGTAATCAGCTGGTCTTTTTGGTAAGCGTAGGAATACATGCGGGCAATTATTAAACGAGTTCGCTAATTATCCTAGGGGAAAAGCAAACAAAAAAGGCAGCCAACGCTGCCTTTGATGCTACTCGAAGTGCTAAGGAGCTTAAGCTGTAGCAGCTGCGCCACCTTTGTTGTACTTCTGACGGAATTTCTCAACACGACCAGCGGTGTCAACGATCTTCTGTGTACCGGTGTAGAACGGGTGGCACTCAGAACAAACTTCAATGTTCAAAGGCTTGCCCATTGTGGAGCGAGTCGTAAATTTGTTACCGCAGCTGCAAGTCACTGCAACGTCGTTATAGGCTGGATGAATGTCTGCTTTCATTTTGTTTTCCTTACATCAATAATCGGTGCGGCAAGGGGAGTACGCACGCATGAGGGCGCGGATTATCCATGAAAGGCAATTACCGTGCAACCGCTTCGAAGCGATCAGTTAAAATATCGACATGAAAAATACTTTATCTGCCTTAAGAGCCCATCCCTACGGTCGCATCTTCCTTTTACTGATTCTTTTTTTGCTGCCCGCCACCTTAGCGCGGCTAGCGCTCTATATTAGCTACCCCGAAGACTTTAGTGCCCTTACCGTAGCGCAAGTGCTTGCTTCGTTTTTGTTTGGCCTGCGCTTTGACTTCTCTCTAGCCGTATTAGTCATGGGCATCCCTTTGTTATTGATGTTATTGCCCTTCCGCTGGAGCCACCACGCCTTCTGGCAACGCCTCTGGGGATGGTTTATCTACCTCGCCCTATTAATCTTCATTTTCATGATGATTGTGGACACGATTTACTTTGGCTATGTTCACCGCCACGTTGGCTCCGAAATCAACACCTTATCGGCGGATATGGACTCAATGGTAGGCATCGCCCTAAGTCAGCATCGCGTTGCCTTGCTGCTATTTACTGCGGCGACATTATTAGGCGCTTGGTTTTGGCGGAAATTGCTGGCGTTGACACCGCAGCCTCCCGCGCGCCCTTGGCTTCGCTTAACTTTGCTACCGATTATCTTTATTTCGATGCTGGTGTTAGGGCGAGGTGGCTTTAGCGGCAAACCGATTAGCGTGGGAGAAGCTTTCTTTTCTGATTCGCTGGCCCAAGGGTATCTGGCTTTGAATGGCGCATTCGCCATGTCGCGCGCAATTATTGAGGAGCCACCACCACTCAAGACATTCACACCGCCAGCGCAGGCAATTGAACTCGTTCAACAATATTTAGCGGGCGGCGCCTCGCACTTCCCCAATAAGGACTATCCACTATTTCAACCCGGCCAAGCAGTTAGTGGCAAAGCAAAGCCTAACGTCGTCGTTCTCATGCTGGAAAGTTGGGGTGCGCTTCACATTGACGCGATGCGCCAACAAGTGGGCTTGCCGCCACTGGGCGTAACTCCTAACTTTGATGAGCTTGCCAAACACGGCCGCCTGTACACACAGTTTTACGCTAACGGACAGCGTTCGATTCAGGGTGCTGCAGCCATGCTCGCTAGCCAACCGACTTTCCCCAGCATGCCATTTTTGGGCGAAGGGATGGAGCAAAATCGCCTGAGCTTTATGGGCGAGTTAGCACGCGCTCAGGGCTATGAAACTTTCTTTTTACAAAGTAGCGATCGTGGCTCATTGCGTTTTGACGCAATTGCCGCACGTGCTGGCTTTACCACCTATCGCGGCGCGCAAGACCTACCGAATCTGCATGAACAACAAAAAGCTGCTTCAACTTGGGGCACTTGGGATCACAACACTTTCCAAGCTGCGCACCAACTTTTCGCAGAAGCAAAACAGCCGTTTTTAGGCTTTGTATTTACCTCAAGCACGCATGTGCCTTGGCTGATTCCTGATCAACGCTGGCACAAATTTACGGGATCATCTGATCGCGAAGCCTTCTTGAACTCTCTGTATTACGCTGATTGGGCGCTCGGACAATTTATCGAGGCTGCGAAAAAAGCGGGGTATTACGACAATACCGTTTTCATCCTCACCGCAGACCATGCCGATGAATTTGTCGAGCATGTTGACCACGTGCCTAATCTATTTCATATCCCGCTACTGATAACAGGCCCAGGAATTAAAAGTGGCGTCGATAAAAAACTCGGTAGCCAATTTGATATTTTGCCAACGCTGATCGACGCGGGTGGCTGGACATCGGACTACGCAGGGCTAGGGCGCTCGCTATTGGATGAATCACGTCCCGATACCCGTGCCTCATTGTCTATTCGCGGTGGGGTGCTAGATTGGATTACGCCGCAAGGATGGGTTTCGCACGACCTCACTCGGCGCGTTGGCACGTCACCCGCAAGCAATATGCAATATATTGATTTAATTGAGAAATCATTATTATTCACCTATCAAATCAGCAGCCATGCGCAAAGCAATAATCGCATTTTGCCGCCCACGCCATAACGCCCGCTCAACCTCGTTTGCGTGAGGGTCGAGCCTTACCGAGCAATGCGGTAAAATGCCTGCCCCATTAAGAGAAAACCAACAAATGACCGCTCGTTTGCGCGAAATCCCCTATAACTACACTTCGTTTTCCGATCGCGAAATCGCCATTCGCATTCTGGGCACTGAAGCCTGGGAGATCATTGAAACGTTGCGTGGTGAACGCCGCACTGGTCGCTCTGCGCGCATGCTGTACGAAGTGCTGGGCGACATCTGGGTCATCAACCGCAATCCTTATTTGCAAGACGATTTGCTTGCTAACAATTCCCGCCGCGCCGCGTTGATTGGCGCATTGCGCCATCGCCTCAACGCCATCGAAGAACGCCGCCAAAATAATGAACCGGTTAAGCGTCTGCTTGAATTAGCCCATGTAGCGGTGAATGAGTTTGAAGATGAATTCGAAGCCACGCAGCAACTACGTCGCCGCGCGATGCGCGAACTGTCGCGCCACACGCGCCGCGACAACATTCAATTTGATGGACTCGCACGCGTATCACATGTGACGGACGCCACCGATTGGCGCGTGGAATATCCGTTCGTGGTACTACACCCCGACACGGAAGAAGAAGTCGCACCACTGGTGCGTGCCTGTATCGAACTGGGTTTAACCATGATTCCGCGTGGCGGAGGTACTGGCTATACCGGTGGTGCCGTACCCTTAGATAAACGCGCTGCCGTCATCAATACCGAAAAATTAGACACGCTTTCTGCCGTTGAAACACTCACTCTGCCGGGTTTGAGCCAACCTTATGCCACCATCCATTGCGGTGCGGGCGTAGTGACACGCCGTGTGATGGAAGCCGCCGAAGCTAGTGGTTTGGTATTCGCAGTCGATCCCACTTCAGCCGACGCATCGTGCATCGGCGGCAATGTGTCAATGAACGCGGGCGGCAAAAAAGCTGTGCTGTGGGGCACTGCGCTCGACAACCTCGTCTCATGGAAAATGGTGACACCAGACGGCCTGTGGATGTTCGTCGAACGTATTGACCACAACCTCGGCAAAATTCACGATGCCAGTGAAGCGCGTTTTCGCATTTCGCGTTTTGCCGCCGATGGTAAAACGCCACAGGGGGAAGCCGAAATCCTCACTATCCCCGGCGGAAAATTTCGTAAGACAGGGCTAGGAAAAAACGTTACCGACAAGTTTTTATCTGGCCTACCCGGCATTCAAAAAGAAGGTTGCGACGGCATCATCACCTCGGCACGATTTATTTTGCATCGTGAATTTAAATTCACACGCACCGTCTGTTTGGAGTTTTTTGGGCAAGTTCGTGAAGCGGTGCCTGCCATCGTGGAGATCACCGAGTTATTCAAGAAACGGGATGCAACGCCGCCACTTTCTTTCCTCGCCGGTTTGGAGCATTTAGACGAGCGCTATTTGAAAGCGGTCGGTTACGCCACCAAATCAAAGCGCGGCACACGGCCGAAAATGGTTTTGATTGCCGATGTGGTCAGCGATGACGAAAATACAGCGGCTCAAACCGCCTCGGAAATCGTCAGACTTGCAAACCTGCGTCAGGGCGAAGGATTTATTGCTGTCTCTGCTGAAGCTCGTAAAAAATTCTGGCTCGACCGTGCGCGCACTGCGGCGATTGCCAAACACACGAACGCATTTAAGATCAACGAAGATGTAGTTATTCCGCTGCCGCGCATGGGTGACTATTGCGATGGCATTGAACGCATCAATATCGAGTTATCGCTAGACAATAAAATTAAACTACTCGATGCGCTGGATGAGTTTTTTGCGGGTGAGTTGCCTCTCTATTACCAAGATGATGCGCAACTCGGCAGTGCAGAATTACTCGGCAATCGTGCGCAACAGGCGCATGAATTGCTCGGCGAAGTACGCACGCGCTGGAATGCATTGCTCAATAATTTAGATGCGCCACTTTCAAAGCTTCCCTCTCCCCCAACCCCTCTCCCGCAAGCGGGAGAGGGGACTGTTTTTGATGCTATCCAACGCCACGAACTCCGTGCCTCTTGGAAGCGTGAAATTCGCGAACCGTTGCGCCAAATCTTTAGTGGCGGCACTTATCAGCCTGTCCTAGAGCGCTGCACTGAGCTTCACCAAACCATCTTAAAGAGCCGCGTCTTTGTGGCGCTACACATGCACGCAGGCGACGGCAACGTCCACACCAACATTCCAGTCAATTCGGATAATTACAGCATGCTGCAACAAGCCTATGCGGCGGTTGATCGCATCATGCAGCTAGCTAAAGATTTAGGTGGCGTGATCTCGGGTGAGCACGGTATCGGCATCACCAAGTTTGACTTCTTAGAAGCCGCGGAAATCAACGAATTCGCCGCGTACAAAAACAAGGTCGATCCAGAGCACCGTTTTAATCGCGGCAAATTGCTCGCTGGCAGCAACCTTGAGCGCGCCTACACGCCGAGCTTTAATTTGATGGAGTTAGAAAGTTTAATTCTAGAAAAAAGCGAACTTGGCAATATCTCAGATTCGATCAAAGACTGTTTACGTTGCGGCAAATGCAAACCCGTTTGCACCACCCATGTGCCTCGCGCCAATTTACTGTATTCGCCGCGCAACAAAATTTTGGCCACTTCATTATTGATCGAAGCATTTTTGTATGAAGAGCAAACGCGGCGTGGCATTTCCATCGCACACTTCGATGAATTCAACGATGTGGCCGACCATTGCACCGTTTGCCATCGCTGCAAAAATCCGTGCCCCGTCAATATCGACTTCGGCGATGTGACCGTTGCAATGCGTAATTTTTTACGCACCCAAGGCAAAAAGAAATTCAGCCCAGTCAGTGCGGCTTCTATGCTTTATCTCAACGCCTCAAATCCTGCCACGATTAAAGTAATGCGCAAGGTGATGATCGAGTGGAGCTACAAAGCGCAGCGCATCGGCTACCAGATCAGCAAATTTTTCGGACTGTTCCGCAAACAAGTTGCTCACCCGCCCGCCACTGTTGGCGGTGCGCCACTCAAAGCGCAAGTCATTCACTTTTTTAATAAGCCAATGCCCGGTGGGTTGCCGAAAAAGACTTCGCGCGCGCTGCTTGATATTGAAGACGACACTATCATTCCGATCATTCGCGATCCACGCAAAGCAAATGAAGATTCAGACGCCGTGTTTTATTTCCCCGGCTGTGGTTCAGAGCGTTTATTCGGCCAGGTCGGTTTAGCAACACAAGCCATGCTGTATGAAACCGGCGCTGTTACCGTGCTACCTCCAGGTTACATTTGCTGTGGCTACCCGCAATCGGCCACTGGCAATGAAGACAAAGGTAATCAGATCACTACCGATAATCGCGTGCTCTTCCATCGTGTTGCCAACACGCTAAACTATCTCGACATCAAAACCGTGATCGTGTCGTGCGGCACCTGCATGGATCAACTGCTGAAATACCAATTCGACAAGATTTTCCCTAACTGCCGCTTACTCGACATCCACGAATATCTGCTAGAAAAAGGGGTAAAGCTAGAAAACGCAACTGGCGTGCGTTACATGTATCACGAACCTTGCCACACGCCGATGAAAACCTATCAGTCCCTACAGGTGGTGAACACACTGATGAATAGCGAAGTCAAACTCAACGACCGATGCTGCGGCGAGTCTGGCACCTGGGCGTTAAGCAACCCTGCCATTGCCACTCAAGTGCGCTTCCGCAAAGAAGAGGAAATGCGTAAAGGGGCCAATAATTTACGTGCCGATGGCTTCACAGGGAAAGTAAAAGTGCTTACCTCGTGCCCTGCTTGCCAGCAAGGTTTGTCGCGCTACGAAGACGATGCGGATACCGCAACCGATTACATCGTGGTCGAAATGGCAAAACATCTACTCGGCGAAAACTGGCTTGCAGACTACGTCAACAAAGCTAACAATGGCGGCATCGAACGCGTATTACTTTAATGTCTTATGCTTGATTTGCCGCTAGAACCGACTGACGACCTCGCCAACCCGGCCTTTAAAGACCAGGCAAGTTGTGAGGCATGGTTACAGCAATTACAACTCACCAATCTTCATCTAGCACACGGGGTGTTGCGAACTGAGCTTGATGCGCTCAATCGTTTTCCCATGACTGGCATTGATCGCTTACGCACTTTGGAAGCCTTGCGCGAAACCATCGTGACCATTCAAGGTGATTACGTAAAAAAAATCTTTGCAAAAAAATTACCGCTTAGCGAGGATGAGTTAACGATTCTCGTGGCGATCGTCGAATTATGGCAGTTACTCGTCACAGGTTATCAGCGCTGTCTGCAGTCGTATATTGCGGGTGACAATCGTCTTGCTGAGTATGCCCCCTTACTCACACATCGCTGTCTACGCTACACCAGCATTCAGATTTTTGAATATTTACGGAGTTGCTACGAATTTAACGGCAGGCTATGGCATCAGCTTCACACTCTCTTCGCTTATGCCGAAGATCAGGGCTTTCAGTCACTACCAGTAGTTGATGAGTTACATGCCGCATCACTTCCAACTTCTTGCCAAGCGGTATACGTAAAAACTCTATTGAACAGCCAAGCTCGCCCCGCAGAGTTATCACGCGGGCAACTGCAACTACTCGATAAATGGCTGACGCTATGGAGTGATGTTGTTACCATTGACCGACGTTACAACGTGAGCAAAGGTGAGGCTCCGCCATTAGCAGTCGACCTCAGTGGCACTAAAGGTGCGCAGTCTATTTCCCTTAGCACGTCTTCTGACAGCATGCGCTATTTAGCAATGATGCCGCTGAGCAAATTACTCCGAGTAAAAACCATTTTGTTGCAACAAGGACAATCGCCGCAGCAGCTTGAACTAGGGAAAGAGTGCAACACTCTCGATTGCTTGAATTTTCTCAACAAGCTACATCACTATTTTTGTGAAGCCGATGGCGCGCGTCAAATCGAACGCCACCCGGTCGCCCAGTCTTCTGAGCTCTGTTTCAGCCTTGAAGATATTTATGCACACATTGCACAGAAACCCTTCAAACAAGCTAAGAAAGCTGCCGACTCGGACAGTTTAGCGCGTAAACAAATTGCCACCTTCGGACGTGTTTTGTCCGACACGAATCGCCATGTCGTTACTCAGTTTGGCGTTGCGCTAGAAACCTGGCAAATTGAAAACGAAAGTATTTTAGGCGCCCGAGTGTTGCGCGAAGATAAAGCGGGAGAACGGATTGGCGTGCATCAACTCGTTGCCGTCAAACCGAGCGATGCCAATGCCTTTATGCTGGGAAAGGTGACTTGGCTAACGGTCACGCATGGCGGCCAATTACGGATGGGAATTCAGTACTTACCAGGCCTAGCGCAAGCAATTTCTATCAAAGGCAAAGGTATTAATACTACGATTACCGAGAAATCAGTTGCCGCATTGAGATTGCCAGAAATACCTTCCCTCAATATCCCCTCAAGCCTAATTGTGCCGCGTGAATTCTTCAGCGCAAACAAACTCGCCGAGCTCACTGATCTGGATGGAAAAATTCAACTGATCCAAATGGGTTTCAGCGTAGATCAAGGTGCAGACTTCGAGCGTATTAGCTTCACGCTTAGTTAAAATGTTCCTCACACACTGCGCATTAGCGTAAGCACCTCTTTGCTGGAAAGACAATACTGAAAGTACTACCCTCGTCTTGCTTACTCACCACGTTTAAGACCCCTTGATGACGGCTCACGATGTGCTTAACGATCGCCAAACCCAATCCCGTCCCCCCCGTTTCACGTGAACGACTACTATCCACACGATAAAAGCGCTCTGTGAAACGTGGGTTATGTTCAGGTGCAATGCCGATGCCACTATCACGCACACTAAATACCAACTGGCTATCATTGGCGGCATGCCAACGAATAACAATTTCTCCGCCTTTTGGGCTGTAGCGGACTGCATTGGAAATTAAATTACTGAAGGCGCTGCGCAACTCAGCATTATTACCTTGCAACTTGTCTTGGCTGCTTAACTCTAATTTCAGCACATGCTTGCCCGCACTTAATGCGTCGCCTTCTTGCGTAAGCGATTGCAACATTGACGGCACATCGACGATTTCTTCTTGCAAAATATTATCTGAGCTTTCCAAACGCGAGAGGGTCAGCAAGTCATTGACCAATCCCTCCATGCGCTTGGTTTGCTCACTCATTAAATCAAGCGCACGACGCGACATATCGTTATCTAATTTCGGCATGTCTTGCAAGGTTTCGACAAAACCGTTGACCACCGTTAGCGGTGTGCGCAGTTCATGCGAAACGTTTGCCACAAAATCGCGGCGCATGGTTTCGATACGTTCAAGCTGAGTGACATCTCGGCTGATCAATAGTCTTTTGTTGATGCCATAAGGTACAACCTTAATACACAGCACCAGCCCGTTATGACGCGTCTCACGCAAAACAAGCGGCTCTGTATATTCGGCGAGTTCAAGGTAACTCACAAAAGCCGGCTGGCGCGCTAGATAGGTAATTTGTTGCCCTAGGTCACGCTCGCTGTCCAAACCAAAATGATCGGCCGCTTGACGGTTACACCACTCAATATGGGCAGCCTTATCTAGGATCACTACCCCTTCTGGCAAGGCAGAAATCGCCTGCTCAATCTGGTGCAGTGAGGCAGTATATTTCTCACGTGTCTCGCGTTGCTTACGCATCATTTTATTCAAGCGGGAAAATACGTCTTCCCAAAGGCCATCCGCTTCCGGCACCGCACTTGAATCTGAATTCATTGACCAGTATTCCAAAGCAGCGAGCTGTTTGAGTTGCATCAACAAACGCAGCAACATAGCAACACCAAAGAATATTGCCGCAGGCAAAGCCCCCTCTACACCCCATAGCAGGAGAGAGAGTATCGACACCCCCAAAGGAAAAAGTAGCGCACGCTGCCAGAAATCAAACACGAGTTAAGCCCAATTATTTTTGACAAGCCATTATACGGCGCTGAAGTTACACGGCAATTAATTCAAGCTCAACTTCCAGCTGCGCTGGTAATATTTTGTCTTGGCAAATGGCGAGCGTCAGTGCAAGATGCTTTTACAAAACTTTCACCGGAGAAGATCGTGGCAAAATGGTTTGCAGATAATTCACTTTCGATTGGTAACACCCCACTTGTTCGCCTCAATCGCGTTAGCGATGGTGCTCACGCGACCATTTTGGCAAAAATCGAAGGGCGCAACCCCGCTTATTCAGTGAAGTGTCGCATTGGCGCAGCGATGGTGAACGATGCGAAACAGCGTGGCATCCTCAAGCCTGGAATGGAATTAGTTGAACCTACTAGCGGCAACACTGGCATTGCTTTGGCCTTTGTAGCAGCCGCACGTGGCATTCCGCTCACGTTGACCATGCCGGACACCATGAGCATTGAACGACGTAAACTGCTCGTTGCATTTGGCGCCAAGCTAGTCTTAACCGAAGGCTCAAAGGGCATGAGTGGTGCCATTGCCAAAGCGGAGGAAATCGCCGCAGCTCAGCCGGATAAATACGTTCTACTCCAACAGTTTAAAAACCCCGCCAATCCAGCGATTCATGAAGCCACCACCGGCCCCGAAATTTGGAACGATACAGATGGCAATGTCGACTTCTTAGTTGCCGGCGTGGGCACAGGCGGCACCATTACTGGCATCTCGCGCTATTTCAAAAATACCCGTAATAAAGCGATTCGCACCGTTGCGGTTGAACCGGCCGCCAGCCCAGTGTTGAGCCAAGCGCGTGCAGGCCAACCGATTAAGCCCGCTCCTCACAAAATTCAAGGTATTGGCGCAGGTTTTGTGCCAGAGGTATTAGATTTATCGTTGATCGACGACATTGCGCAAGTCAGCAACAAAGATGCCGTGCTCTATGCCCGTCGATTAGCGCATGAAGAAGGCATTCTCTCTGGCATTTCTTGTGGCGCTGCCGTTGCTGCCGCGGTACGTATCGCGCAACAACCCGAAAATGCCGGAAAAACAATTGTGGTGATTTTGCCTGACTCCGGCGAACGCTATCTCAGCTCCATCTTATTTGAAGGCCTGTTTGATGCAACAGGCTTAGCGCTTTAATCGCACTAGGATCATCACAATGACTATCACCACCCTATCCCCTTCGTTTGTCGAACCCGATCAACTTGCGCAAAGCCTTAAAGCCAATGCCTACGGTGTGTTAAGCCATGTCGGACTAAGCGCCTTTATTAACGCGCCGATAGCTGAGTTAGAAGCGATCAAAAAAGATTGGGAGGACTTGCCGCTCGATAATTTTTTGAAAGATGGTGGGCGCTATCGCCGTCGCCGCCACTCCAGTTTTATTGTGACAGAACACAACGTTACACAAGTGCCACATCGCGCCCACTATCAACCGCTGGAGTACAACGCGCTACATGGCGGCATGCAGCGATTGTTTGAACCGATGCTTCCCGTCTCGGTGCAGCAACCCGTGTGGTCAAAACTGTTACTGGCCATCGCTCAAACTTGCTCTGCGGTAAAAGGCGAGCAGCCGTGGTATGTGGAGTCACACCAATTTCGCATTGACACCAACAGTGGCATTGGGCGCCCTACACCAGAAGGTGCGCACCGCGATGGCGTAGATTTTGTGGCGATTTTGCTGGTTGCACGCGAAGCAGTGAGTGGCGGCGAAAGCCGGATTTTTGAAGCCGATGGGCCGCATGGCCAGCGCTTTACACTGAGCGAACCTTGGACGCTACTCCTGCTTGACGATCATCGAGTCATTCACGAATCCACGCCCATCCAGCCGACTGCAGCGGGCGGGCATCGCGACACACTAGTGTTAACTTATAGGTCTGGCGGTTTTTTAGCTCAAGCCGAGAGCTAATCAGACGCATGCCGTGAAACTTCGGCAGCCGTTTTGAATAAAGCGAGCGTCTTAATTCTGGATACAGCATGATCCACAATCGGCTCTGGATAATCACGCCCAATCATCACTCCACAGGCTTGGCTTTCTTTTTCGGACATGAGCCACGGCGCATGAATCCATTTATCTGAACAAGACTTCAGTTCTGGCACGTAACGTCGAATAAATTTTCCCTGTGCATCAAACTTTTCAGATTGTGTGATCGGGTTAAAAATTCTAAACCAAGGTTGGGCATCACACCCAGTTGAAGCCGCCCACTGCCACCCGCCGTTATTGGCACTCAAATCAAAATCCAATAAATGCTCAGCAAAGTAGCGTTCGCCCCAACGCCAATCGATATGCAAATCCTTAACTAAAAAAGACGCCGCCACCATACGCAAGCGATTGTGCATAAAGCCTGTTTGATTCAACTGCCGCATCGCTGCATCAACAAGAGGATAACCTGTACGCCCTTCGCACCAAGCTGAAAATTTTATTGGCTCATTAACAAACTCGATCGCATTAAACTGCAACTTGAAGGCCAGCCCCTCTGCTAAGCGCGGATGATGATGCATTAGCATTTGATAAAACTCGCGCCAGATTAATTCGCTTAACCAAGTGTTAGCTCCCACCCCCCCAGCGTAGTAGGCGTAAGCCGCTAGGCGACGAATCGAAATGGTGCCAAATCGTAAATGCGTTGAAAGGTAGGACACTCCCTTTACAGCGGGGAAGTCTCTGGCATCACGGTAAGGATTTATACGCGACTGAAAGTCTGCGAATAATTTTGCGGCGCCCGACTCGCCAGTTGGAAACGCTAACCGACTTAGATTGCTAGGCTCAAACCCAAGCGATTCGAGCGAAGGCAGTACCACAGGCGCACATTGCGCCAGCGCTGAAAAATAATCTGCGACTGGGTATTCTCGTAAATAAAAATCATCGAGCTTTTTCAACCACGCGTTTTTATACGGTGTAAACACACTGAATGGCTTTCCCGCACCCGTCAGTACCTCTGCTTTCTCAAAGATCACTTGGTCTTTGTAATGATGAAAGGTGATGACTTGTTGGGCTAACGCTGCCTCTACTTCGCTATCGCGCTGTACCGCGGAGGGCTCGTAATCATGGTTACAAAATACTGCCTGAGCTTTCAGATCACTGGCCAAACGAGGAATAAGTTCCCTCGCACGTCCATGCAACACCTGCAACGTGCTGCCTTGATGCTGCAAATTTTGTTTTAACTCAAATAGACTATGCCAAATAAATTCGACCCGACGATCTTGTTTGTTATCAAGTTGAGAAAGGATGTCCGTATCGAACACAAAAACACAATGCACTGCAGCACTTTGCTTTAGCGCGTGATATAGCGCCGCATGATCATGCAAGCGTAGATCGCGACGAAACCAGCAAATGGAACGAGAGTAAATTGGCATCAACCCGATTTAGCCATGAATTAATGCCGATGCATAGGGAGTGAGGTATGGCCGGGTAAATATCATAGGCTGGGTTGGACTCGACACTGACCTGATGGGCTGAAGCCTAACCCACAAAAACAATTACGCCGCAAGCGGCTACGAATTGGCACGAAGAGATTGCAGTAATTGTTTGACTAGCTCTAGCGGATTTCATATTCTTCCAAGATGTGTCATCTATCCCTTTTACCGCAAGCCCAAAGTGATTAAGTAATGCGTCCCTATAAATTCCCCTCAATAGAATATCTCACTCGACTCCCACTGCGCGTGGTCTGGGGAGCATTACTGGTCAATCTGTTCATGGCTATTCTTGTCGGCATGATCATTTACCAGAATCATCGGCAACAGGAAGCAAGTGCTGAGGCCACCACACAAAGCCTCGCGCATGTCCTGGAGGAGAGCATCGCGGGCAACATCAAAAAAATAGATATTTCGATGCTTGCGGTAAGCGATGAAATCGACCGGCTGTATGCTAGCGGCGGAATAAATAGAAAGGCACTCGATGCATTTCTGATAAGACAGCAAGCGCGCATGCCCGATATTGACAGTATGCGTGTGGCTGATGAACACGGGTTTGTCCAGTATGGGCAAGGCGTGCAACCAAAATTTAAAGTGGGCATCAGTGACCGCAAACATTTTACCTACCTAAGAGATCACAACACCCGTGAACTATTTGTTGGCGATCCGATTTTTGCGCGCATCAATAAGAAATGGGTACTGCCGATAGCACGCCGCCTCAATCACCCAGATGGCACTTTTGCCGGAAGTGTTTATTCATTTATTGCACTGGATCAGATTAGTGAAGATTTCTCGCATGTAGAAGTTGGCGCACATGGCGTGGTCAACCTCAGGGATGGCGAAATGAGAAATATCGTTCGCTTTCCCGAGCCTCGTGGTGTGGGCACTGATATCGGCAAAAATACAATGAGCCCGCCCCTGCTCGCGCTGCTAGAAGCCGGGAAAGATACTGGCACCTATCGGGTTCACGCTGTTTTAGACAATGTTGATCGCACCTATTCGTATCGCAAAATCGAGGGTACACCGCTATATGTGACCGTAGGATTTTCTGCAGATGATTATCTTGCCGAATGGCGAAACTTTTCCGCCCGATTATTAGCCTTTCTGACCTTGTTCGTTGTACTGACGTCATGGGCAACTTGGCTACTTTACCGCGGTGAAAAACGCCGCAACGCCGCTACCAATGAATTGGAAGCACTTAACAAAGACTTTTTAACTCTGCTTGAAAACACTACCGACTTTATTTACTTCAAAGACAAAGACAGTCGCATTCGTTTCTGTAGCCAAACAATGGCGAACATCACAGGCCACCAAAGTTGGCGCGAGATGGTTGGCAAACACGATTTTGAAATTTTTCCAGAGAATACTGCGCGAATCTATTACGAAGAAGAGTTACCTGTATTTAGGGATGGCGCGCCCATTCTGAACCGCGTTGACCCTTATTTCGATGCACAGGGTAAACAATGTTGGGTCAATACCAATAAATGGCCCGTGTTCGCAGATGATGGCAAAACAGTAATCGGCATATTTGGTATTAGCCGCGACATTTCACAATATAAGCAGGCTGAGCTTGCTTTGGCCGAGAGTGAGTCCCGCCTACGAACCATCATTGAAAATGAGCCAGAGTGCATCAAAATTGTCGACACAGAAGGACTTCTGACACAGATGAATCCTGCGGGGTTAAAAATGATCGAGGCCGACACGCTTGATCAAGTGGCGGGGCGTCCTGTGATTAATGTTATCGCACCCGAATATCGCAAAGCTTTTACAGAAATGCACCGACAGGTGATTGCTGGAAAATCCATGCAAATGGAATTTGAGGTGATTGGTATTAACGGTGGACGACGCTGGTTAGAAACGCACGCCGTCCCCATGCAAGACAACGGCAAAACGGTCCACCTCGCTGTCACGCGAGATATCAGCGAGCGCAAGCAGCATGAAAAGCAACTGGAACACATCGCCCACTATGACGCGCTGACCAATTTACCTAACCGAGTGTTGCTGGCCGACCGTCTGCACCAGGGCATGACTCAAGCACTGAGACGAGGACAGCGGCTTGCTGTCGCTTATCTCGATTTGGATGGATTCAAAGCAGTCAACGATCTTCATGGGCATGATGCCGGCGATCAATTGCTCATCGCTGTGGCGACTCGCATGAAGCAAGCGCTACGTGAAGGGGATACTCTCGCTCGCCTAGGGGGCGACGAATTCGTCGCGGTGCTAATTGATCTGGTCGACATTGAAGCAAGCGTGCAAATGATTACCCGATTGCTCGCTGCTGCTGCCGAACCAATCTACATCAATGATCTGATGCTTCACGTTTCGGCCAGTCTCGGTGTGACCTTCTACCCACAGGCTGATGAGGTGGATGCGGATCAACTGTTACGCCAAGCAGACCAAGCGATGTATGAAGCCAAGCTGGCAGGCAAGAATCGTTATTACGTGTTTGATGCGGATCAAGCTAGCAATATTCGCGGCCATCATGAAAGCTTAGAGCGCATTCGCCGCGCGCTGACCTCACACGAGTTTGTTTTGCATTATCAGCCCAAGGTCAATATGCGGACCGGTGCTGTGATTGGCGCTGAAGCATTGATTCGCTGGCAGCATCCCGAAAAAGGACTTCTGCCGCCCAGTACGTTCCTACCCGTCATCGAAGATCACCCGCTCGCTGTTGATATCGGAGAATGGGTAATTGCCACCGCCTTGAATCAAATTGATTTCTGGCATGCGGAGGGACTCGATATTCCGGTCAGTATTAATGTGGGCGCTTATCAGCTTCAAAAATCAAATTTTGTCGAACGTTTGCACGATATTTTATCGAAGCATCCCCATATCAAACCAAGCTGCATTGAACTGGAAGTACTTGAAACGAGTGCGCTGGAAGACATTTCACACATCTCCCAAGTGTTAGAAGACTGTCGAAAAATTGGTGTGCATTTTTCACTGGATGATTTTGGTACGGGTTACTCCTCACTTACCTATTTAAAACAACTACCTGTAGCGACACTCAAAATAGACCAAAGCTTCGTACGTAATATGCTGGATGATCCAGATGACTTGGCCATCTTGCAAGGCGTGCTAGGTTTAGCCACCGCATTCAACCGAGAAGTAATCGCCGAGGGCGTAGAGACCATAGAGCACGGTGCACTGTTGCTGGAATTAGGCTGTGATCACGCTCAAGGTTACGGCATTGCGCGCCCCATGCCGTCATCACAAATGCCCGCATGGGCGGCAAGTTGGCGTCCAGACCCTGCTTGGGCCAATGTAAAGCATATTAGTAGTGACGACTTAGTTTTGCTTTTTGCGAGAGTGGAACATCGCGCATGGATTGTGAAGATCGAGAAATATCTCATGGGGGGGGCGACTTTCCCGCAGTTAGACATGAATCAGTGTCGCTTCGGGCAATTGCTTAATGCTTATGGACTAACGCGTTACCAGTCACACCCCGCATTCCAGGCTGCCAATGAATTGCATCTGCAAGTGCATGAACTTGCATCCGAACTGGTGGCATTACACATCAAAGGGGAAAATGCTCAAGCTCAAGCGAGGCTACATGAGCTTCATTTACTACGTGACAAGTTGCTGGAACAGCTAAAACAGTTAGCTCCAGAATAATGAAATGCTTAATTGATAAACCTAGCCACCGCTCACCTTAGAAATACATAAGTTGCGGAATAAAAACTCAGCGATGAATTTAAGTCCGCGAAAAGCGATAGCCACTGCCACGCACCGTCTGCACTAAACCATCAGTTCCAGAAGGCTCTAAAGCCTGTCTCAAGCGGCGGATGTGAACATCGACTGTTCGCTCTTCTACAAATACATGATCGCCCCATACTTGGTCGAGTAATTGTGAACGACTGTACACGCGCTCTACATGTGTCATAAAAAAGTGTAGTAAACGGAATTCGGTCGGCCCCAAGTCAATGTTTTGCCCATGCGCTGAAACTCGATGTGTTGCGGGTGACAATTCCAATCCTTCAATTTTGACAGACTCTTCGCTCATTTGTGGCGCTCTGCGACGTAGCACCGCACGAATGCGCGCCATCAACTCACGCGGAGAAAATGGTTTGGTGATGTAATCATCTGCGCCTGACTCAAGGCCCATTATTTTGTCACGCTCATCGGTGCGCGCCGTCAACATGATGATGGGAATGTCACGCGTGCGTTGGTCGGCGCGTAAGCGTTTTGCCAATTCAATACCCGATATTCCGGGTAGCATCCAATCTAACAAAATCAGGTCAGGTAGTGCTTGATTAATAAAACCCATTGCGGCATCCGCGTCATAAGCCTGCAATGCTCGAAATCCGCACTGCGTCACGTTAAACGCCAATAGCTCTTGGATTGCTGGCTCGTCTTCGACCAATAAAATATTCGGTGTCATTTAACTCTCCGTAACCACTGTTTCAAATTAGTTGCAATGGTATGGAAGAATTGTGACAGCAAGATGACAGCTACACAGAATGATTTTTGTTCCGATGACCTGGATGGTGATTAGGGATAACCGCAGGCAATAAAGAGCCCAGCAACATACCAATGATACTCATCATCAAACCGACTAATTGCGGCGGCCAAATATCGTTTGTACTAAATCGTTCCATTAATAGCCAGCTCACCAAGCCAAACATTATAGAAAGCCATGCGCCTTGTGTATTAGCACGCTTCCAATAGAGGCCAAAAGCCAATGGCACAAACGCCGCCACCAAGGTGATTTTGTAAGCATTCTCAACCATCTTAAAAATACTGGCTTCGGAATGAAGTGCGAACCACAACACCATGCAGCCAAAGGTAACCACGATGATACGCATGGTGCGCAACATCTGCTGATCGCTCATGTGTTTAAACGCAAAATGCTTAAGAATGTTTTCGGTAAACATCACGGAAGGCGCAAGCAAGGTAGCTGAAGCTGTACTCATAATCGCAGAGATGAGCGCCCCGAAGAAAAAGATCTGCGCGACCATCGGCGTGTGATTCAAAATCAAACTCGGCAACACCATCTGCGCATCACTCTCAATCATTGCACCAAAAACTTCTGGATCAATCAGCGTTGCAGAATAGGCTAAGAACATCGGCACAAAAGCAAAAATAAAATACAACACACCTCCGCTTACCGAACCTCTCACTGCAGTTTTTTCATCTTTGGCAGAAGTCATACGCTGAAACACATCTTGTTGTGGAATCGACCCTAACATCATCGTTAATCCTGCCCCAATAAAAGGCACCCAAACCTCATAGCCCCCTTCTGGGAAAAACTTTAATTTTCCCGCAACTTCTGCGTGATGCACTACATTGCCCACGCCGCCCACCTCACCACTCACCAACACGGCAATCAGCAACATGCCCGCCATAATGACGGTCATCTGCACAAAATCGAGTAACGCGACAGACCACATGCCGCCGAACATGGTGTAAGAAAGCACAATGGCGGTACCAACAAACATGCCCGTTGATTGATCAATTGCGCCGCCCGTCACCATGTTAAAGACCAAACCCAAAGCGGTGACTTGTGCAGACACCCATCCCAAATAGGAAATCATGATGCAAATCGTCATGATCAACTCAATCTCACGGGTATATCGCGCACGGTAGTAATCGCCGATGGTGAGTAGATTCATACGGTACAAGCGCGGGGCAAAAAATAGTCCGGCAAGTATCAAACATAAACTTGCACCAAAGGGATCCGCGACGACACCACTAAGCCCGTCTTTCACAAAGGTGGCGGAAATCCCCAACACGGTTTCAGCGCCAAACCATGTGGCGAAAACGGTGGCAGTAACAATGGGCAAAGGCAGATTTCTTCCTGCGACGACAAAGTCTTTTGCGTTGTGAACTCTTCTAGAGGCATACAAGCCAACGGCAACAGAAAATAGTAAATAAATTGAAGTGAACCAGATCAGCATGGTCGATAACGTCCTACGTAATTAATTGGAGATTATTGTAAATCAAGTTCCTAGCAGGATAAATGCGCAGGACAAGTCTATCTTTCCCGTTCGGCTATTTTGAAAATAGAATTTCTAGACGCACCATAAATCGCGTATTCAGTTGATAATCGGCGGCTCTCGGGTAATGTAATTGCGGGCTTAACTCATAGAACATCCAGTCGCGGTAAAAACGCTGGCGATAAAGTAAGAGGGCAATATATTCGGACACTTGAGCCTGCGGCCGACTCACCCCATTCGCCGCTAACTGATACAACAAAGAGGCGTGCTGGTCGATCGTTTGATAAAGAGAAAAATCTTGGTGTAAATTAAAGTTGGGGTTGTCACGTAACCATGTTGCACTACTCGTTGAGCGAATTAACAAAGGATCACTCACGCGATAATCCGCATCAAATTGCGTGCCCTCACCTGGGCCTGTCGAGTTAAACCAAAAGAATGACTGCGCAAGTTGCAACTGCACCGGCCCCCATAATTCTTTCACGCTCCCTCGCGTACGCACGAAGGGGTCAATCGAAGTGTTATTCCACTTCGTGACATCGTCCGCACCAACCAGTTTAAGACCCGCATCTGCACTAAGCCGCCAAATATCTTCATCATTATTTTCAATCCGTAGCGCAGCACCATAGCTGTCAGGAGTTGACACCTCTTTCAGCATTGGCACTCTCCCCTGCCCCGTTGCGGGAGAACTGCCCGCCGCTGTACCCGAAAGATTTTGATCTGGATTACTTTCAAGCAATAAATGAACATTTTTTAGCCACGACTGCATTCGATTCTGCAAGGCCGGCAGATGGAATTTAGCCCTGAATGTTGGCACGACTTTGTTACTCACAGCGCTATCGAAGGTTCGTGTCAAATCGAACTGCAACACACTTTTATTACTTTCTTGGTAATTACGATCACTGCCGAAAAAGGCATCAACGCCACTCGCAAATCCGACAAATTTATCAGACACATAGTCTCTAGAAGAATCGAGAATAGGCGTATCAGCACTATCTGGCACTGGCGTTTCTTCTATGCTCGGAGTAACAACTGGCAAAGTCTGAGGCGAATTAATGACAGCGGCATCCTGCGTCCCAGCCATTGAAGCTACTGAATAGAACAGCGTGAACGCAAAAAGCGAACAAAACAAAGTGAGATTTTTAAACTGAGGGGATCGCATCTGGGAGAGATATTGCAGAATATCCAGCAACGTTGCAATTCAAAATTATCTCTGTAAATAAAAACGGCTCCCGGAGGAGCCGTTTTGGGCCGTCTAAAAAACTTATAGTTCTTTAGCGTGAGAGGCCAGATACTTTGCAACACCTTCAGTGGAGGCATCCATTCCAGCCTTGCCTTTGCTCCAACCGGCCGGGCAAACTTCGCCATGCTCTTCGGTAAACTGCAACGCATCGATCATGCGTAGCATTTCGTCGATGTTGCGGCCTAGTGGCAGATCATTCACTACTTGGTGACGCACAACACCTGCGCGGTCGATCAAGAATGAGCCACGATATGCAACACCACCATCCGCTTCAACGTCGTATGCTTTGCAAATTTCGTGTTTAATATCCGCCACCAAGGTGTATGCAACTTGGCCAATACCACCTTTTTCTATTGGTGTATTTTTCCATGCCAAATGGCTGAATTGTGAGTCAATCGAAACGCCCAAGACTTCCACGTTACGCTTTTTGAACTCGTCCAAACGATGGTTGAACGCGATCAATTCAGATGGGCAAACAAAGGTGAAGTCGAGCGGGTAGAAGAACACCACTGCATATTTACCCTTGGTCACTTTAGAGAAAGTGATATCGGTGATTTCGTTGTTGCCCAATACTGCCGTAGCGGTGAAGTCGGGAGCTGCCTTGCCTACTAGAACTGCCATATTAATCTCCTTAGGGGTTGATCTTGGTTGACTGAATTACTGGGGATTGAATTTAACGAGATGACAGCATCGCTGTCAACCTCAATTTGCTGATAATTTATCTTTTTCTGCATCATGCCATTCGAATTGAATACGATGAAGCTCGGCATACACACCACCTTTATCTAGTAATTCGCGATGCGTTCCTGTCTCGACAATCTGACCTTTCTGCATCACCACGATACGATCCGCTTTCTCAATGGTAGAAAGACGATGAGCAATCACTAAAGTTGTGCGGCCTTGCATTAGCGTTTCGAGTGCTGCTTGCACATGGCGCTCTGATTCGCTATCGAGCGCGGACGTAGCTTCATCTAAAATTAATACCGGCGCGTTTTTAAGAATGGCGCGGGCAATCGCGATACGCTGACGCTGTCCACCTGATAGCTTCACCCCCTTTTCACCCACTAAGGTATTCATACCCTCAGGCAGTTCACGAATGAATTCCATCGCATGCGCAGCCTGCGCTGCGGCGATAATTTCGGCTTCTGGCACGACTCGCATCTGGCCATAAGCGATATTCGCGGCAATGGTGTCATTGAACAAAACCACCTCTTGACTGACAAGCGCGATGTTGGCGCGCAGACTAGCTAAGGTAAGCTCTGACAACTCGTGCCCATCTAAGGTAATGCGCCCACTACTTGGCAAATAAAAACGTGGCACCAAATTTGCCATCGTGCTTTTTCCGCTACCTGAAGCCCCCACTAAAGCGACCGATTGGCCCGCAGGTATTTCAAGGAAAATGTCACGAAGAGCGAGGCGTTCATCATTCTGATAAGACAGATTTACATGATCAAAAACAAGCTTACCCTTAGCGCGTTCAATTGTTTGGGCACCCGAATCCTGTTCACTCGGCGTGTCGATCAAGGCAAAAACACTTTCCGCTGCGGCCAAGCCACGCTGGATATATTCATTTACACTGGTTAATCGTTTTAATGGCGCAGTCAGCATCAACATCGCAGCCACAAACGAAAGAAATCCACCCACAGATGAAGTATCCGATTTCGTCTGATCAATCGCTAGATAAATGACTAAAGACAGCGCCATGGCCGCCACCATTTGCACGATAGGAACGTTAGCCAACGACGCCACGGCGGCTTTCATAAAATGTCTGCGAACCCCATTCACTTCTTCATGAAAGCGCTCTTGCTCGTACTGCTGGCCGCCAAATAATTTCACCACTTTATGCGCGGTCACACTTTCTTCAATGACCTGAGTAATACTACCCATTGAAGTTTGAATCTCACGACTCGAATTACGCAAACGGTTGTTGATAACATAAATAACGCCAGCCACGATTGGTGTGATGATTAAAGAGATAAGTGTCAACTTCCAATTGAGATAAAACAGCCAGCCCAACAAGCCAATAATGATAATGGAGTCGCGCACGGTAACGGTCAACACACTCGTTGCCGCATCGGTCACCTGGTTAACATCGTAAGTAATTTTTGATATTAAAGAACCGGTCGGATGATCATCGTAGTAACGCGTAGGCAACGTCATTAGCTTGCCAAACATCTCATTACGCAAATCCATCACCAATTTATGACCCACCCACTGAATAGCATACGAACCTACGAATCCAGAGAGGCCGCGCACAAAGAAAATAGCCAGAATGATTGCCGGCGCCCAGCGCATTACAAAGTCATCTTTTTGTACGAAAGTACCATCCAAAAAAGGCTTGAGCATCATTGGCAACAAAGGCTCAGTAGCGGCGCTCACCGCCATACCTAAAATAGACACGGAAAACGCTTTCCAATACGGCTTAACGTAGCCAAGCAGCCGTCCATAAAGCTGAAGCGATGACATGTTCACTGCCGAAATACCTTAGGCATCCATGAAGTAAAACTTGGCAACTCAAGCAACATGAGAATCTCGATGCGCCTTGCCATTGAGAAAGAGAAATACCATTTGAGCAAATACGACACAGCCAACATAAAGCATGGCTACCACCACATAAGATCCCCAATATTGCACAACACTAGCGGCGTATTCAACAGCACTCATCGCTGCGTAGCGCCCAGAAAACAAAAGGAAGCTAATGTTAGAAATAGCAAAAGCAACGGTGCTTGCTACCCCAACAGTGGCAAAAACGCGCAACAAACCCTGGCGATTCAAAGAATGACGCGACGCCAATCCTCGCCCAGCAAACCACATCACCGCATATGCCACTGCAAGAAACCCATAAGCGGGTGTAACGCACCAATCGCTGGTGCCTTGCACAGTTATTGCGTAGTAATCGACCAATGCTGCTTCAGCCAACAACGCAACGAAAATTGCCAATGCACCAGAAAAACGCGCGAGGTATAAACCACCTAAAAAAAATACAGCTAGCGAAGCATCAGGTAGCGCTATAGATGAGCCAAAGTGGTTAAAGCGAGTGAGCGCCATCGCCAACATTAGCCCTGCAATCACGCCGGCTGTTGAGTTTTGAAAGATTTTCATCTTGCCTCCTTTGGCATTTCCACTATCAAAAAAGTGGCGGGAACTTTAACAGAAAAGGGGGGGGCACAAAAGGCGAATCAATGATCCGCCTTTTTACAACCTATCGATAATTCAAGCCGACAAATAAAGTGCGCCCCAAGGTGTTATAGCTATACACCTCGGCATAGTCGCGATTAAACACATTATCAATTCGTCCTGACAACTCTAAATGCTTATCTACTTTGTAACGCATGGTCAAATTAGCCAAGTGATAACTGGCCAAAATATGCGTTCCATCCACGCGCTCGCCACTGTAACGCACTCCCGCCCCCATACTCCAATCACCGAAATCATGGGTCGCCGCAATGCTGGCAAACTCTCTCGCCCGACGAGACAGCAATAAACCTGTCGTGGTGTTGCGTGGATTTTGAAAGGTCGCGGTGGCTTTCACCTGCTTATTGCCGTAGTCGCCGATATAGCTCAACTCTTCGCCGGTAATTTGCGCCTGATTGGTGTTGAATGGAATGTAAGTCAGCGAATCCAAAGTAATCAAATCGCGGATACGATTATCGAAATAAATAACATCCACGCTATGGCGATTATCCGAATAATGAATCCCTAGCTCTTGGTTTTGCGAACGCTCCGGCTTCAAATTGGGATTGGCATACCCCGGATAAAACAAATCATTAAAGGTCGGCGCTTTAAAAGCATTGCTCACACTTGCTGTCGCTCGCCAATCTTCTGAGAACTCAACTCCGTAACCCAGCAAACCGGTATTGACCGAACCGAAATCAGAATAGCTGTCTCCGCGCAAATTTAGTTGCACCTGCTGCGAACCATAATCGCCAACATAACCCGCTAGCAAGCTATTCACATTGCGCGTGGTTTGCGTGAACAGCGTATCCGAAGCAACGATCTGCCCTAAATATTCAATGCCTAGGTTCAGTCGCTGGGTCTCCGACCAGCTCAGATTATTTTGCCAAACCAATTGATTGCTCTGTGTTTGAAAGCGCGAAGATAGGGCACTATTTTTATAACTAAGACTTTCGTCAACGCCTTGCGCGAAGCGCACCGTGCTACGCCACCCCTCACTGAATTTATCTTCGAACACCAGCGACCGCTTATCCAAATTCACCCGCGTATTATTCAGGTCAGTTGACACACCATAAGCGCTATCAAAGGACGCATCACCACGTGTCGCAAACAATGATGCGATCACTGTGTGATCTGTAGTAACCACATATTTAATTTGAGAATTAAACGTGTTGTTGTCGTAACCATTGCTATTAGGATTCGCATTCGGCACCAGCTTCGTATTCATCGCCGAAACTCCATCCGTCTTGACCTTGCCGGCATTCAAACTAAATGACGTCTGATCTACTTCCCCCGCAAAACCCACCGCCATGCGCTGAGTACCGTAAGTGCCGGCGCCAACACCGGCGGTAAAAGAAGGTTTGCCCTGCCCTTTCTTGGTAAACAATTGAATCACGCCGCCAATCGCCTCAGATCCATACAAACTACTCACATTACCGCGCACCACTTCAATGCGCTCAATACTCTCCAGCATGATGTGCTCAAGCGCTGTCGCACCCGACGTGGCGGAATTAAGGCGCACACCATCAATCAACACTAATACCTGATTAGAATTACTCCCCCTCATGTACGTACTCGACAGCAAGCCCAGCCCGCCACTCTGGGCAATTTCAACTCCCGACATAGAACGCAATAGCGTTGCAACATCAGGCGCGCCAGAATCACGTATCTCCTTTTCATTTAAGACGGTGCTATGGGCAATCGTCTTACCTAAAGATTGCGGCATGCGCGTTGCCGTCACCACCACCTCGTCCAATTTTTCTATCGTTTCTGCATTAGCTAAAGACGAGACTGCGCACAGCAGCGCGCTAAAAATAACTATTTGTTTCATTTGAGTTTCCTGAATTAAGCCCCAAGCGTCCCCGTTGGAGCATGGCAAAATCAGGGATAAGGCGAGTGAAAGCTGATTACCAATGATGAGGAAATTGATAAACAACCTAGATGCGCCACCCGCAGCATCTCCTGTACTAATGCTTTCAGGCCGGTATCCGGGCTCGCAAGTCTTGATTTACCGCCTTCCCATGATTACTCACAGTGGCAAAATGGCAAATCCGCACTCACTTACCGTTGCGGGGGCAGCACAGGTACTTCACCTGTTTCCCGTTTAACGAGCTGACACAAATCAGCTAGCACCTTAAAGCGGCGCGCATTCTAGCAGAACTCACCGATCAAATTTGCTAACTCCAAAACACTTGCACAATCCACTGTTACCGTTTGACGCAACAGGATTTTTTAAACTATAGTGCGCGCCATGCAAGTCGAACTAAACTCTCTCGAAAACAAACTCGCTCAATTGGTGCAACTAACCAAGCGCATGCGCGAGGAAAACCATCAACTGCGTCAAGATCTGGCCGAGGCTCTTAGTCACGCCCGCCAAAGTGATGACAAAATTAACTCCGCGAAATCTCGCTTAGAACACATTCTGACCAAACTTCCTGATGAAAAATCATGAGCGGTAAAAAAGCACACGCCTTAGACGTAAAAATTTTAGACCGCGACTTTCGTGTTGCGTGCTCTGATGACGAAAAGCGCGAGCTACTTGAAGCCGTCGCTTATCTCGATAAAAAAATGCGCGAGATTAGCGACGCCGGCAAAGTTATTTCAATTGATAAAATTGCCGTCATGGCGGCACTCAATATTACCCACGAATTTCTTGCCACCAAGCTCGGTGGCGGATTTGATATGGGCGACTACAAACGTAGAATGCAGACCATGCAAGCGACAGTTGACGAGGCTTTGGCCGATCAAGATAAGTTGTTTTAGATTTAAAATAGCTCAATTAAATCAAATAGATGTAAATTTTCTGTTTTTTGGTTTGTCCCTGCGGTGTTCGTCAGATTCATAATTCTTTGAACCAATGAGCTATTGCTTAGGTTGCGACCCATTCAAGTTACTGTTGTGAGCGTCCCTTGCGGACGCACCTGATGTAACCGGGAACCGACCCACTTGAACCCAGGTTCAAGACATTGAGTCAACGGCACAGGCGGGGCCTTTCTTTAGTGCGGTCTTACGAGATCGCACTTTTCTTTTGTGGAGATAAAGCATGCGTTACTGGCTGATGAAATCTGAACCTGCTGATGTCAGCATCGACGACCTCGCTGCATTCCCCAAGCAAAGTGTCGCGTGGTATGGTGTGCGCAATTATCAGGCGCGCAACTTCATGCGTAATCAAATGCAAGTCGGCGACGGCGTATTGTTCTATCACTCCAACTGCAAAGAACCCGGCATTGCCGGTATCGCAAAAGTCAGTGTACTCGCCTATCCCGATGCCACCCAGTTCGATGAAAAAAACAAATACTTCGACCCCAAAGCCACTCCCGAAACGCCGCGCTGGTTTAACGTGGATGTCCAGTTAATTAAAAAAATCGCACTCATTCCGCTGAGTGCATTGCGTGAGCATCCTGAGCTGGCAAATATGCGCACACTGCAAAAAGGCAATCGGCTCTCGATTACACCCGTCGATCCAGCGGAGTGGAATTTCATCACCACCCAGTTAGTTAAATAATGGAGTGGTTTGCCGCCTATTTGTTATTAGGCGCTGTCGCTGGGTTTCTCGGTGGCATGTTTGGCATCGGCGGCGGCACCGTACTCGTTCCCGTTTTGCTGATGTTATTTCAAGCTCAGCACTTCCCCGCTGAGCACGCCATGCACTTGGCATTGGGCAGCTCGATGTCCGTCATCTTATTTACTTCCATTGCCAGTATGCGCAAACACCATCAGCATGGCGCGGTAAATTGGCGCGTGGTGTTTAACATCACTCCTGGCATCTTGCTGGGCACCGCAATTGGCGCCTTGTTTGCCTCGAAAGTATCTCCGTATTTTTTAACTTTATTCTTCGCGCTATTCGTGTATTTCGCAGCGATACAAATCTTGCTCGACATCCGCCCTCATGCCGCTCGTCAACTACCAAGATTCGGAGGCATGACGCTAATGGGTGGTTTTACCGGATGGATAAGTACGCTGGTTTCCGTTGGCGGCGGAACACTCACCGTTCCCTTCCTCATCTGGTGCAACATGCCCATTCGCCATGCCATCGGAACAGCCTCGGCTATCGGTTTTCCCATCGCTGTCGGCGGCACTATGGGTTACATCGTGACCGGCCTGCCGGCCTCAGGCTTACCCTCATTCAGCGCAGGCTATGTTTATCTCCCTGCGATGTTAGGTTGCGCGCTGATTAGCATCGCCACTGCACCGCTGGGCGCACAAACGGCACACCGAACAAATGTTGGAATGCTACGAAAATTATTTGCGGTGTTATTGCTCGCCTTAGCCACCAAATTGCTATTCAAAGTGCTGAGCTAAAACGGCTATTTGCATTCTGAGGTTGGATAGCAGGTTTCAACGGCACAGTGGAGCTATGCCATTTTGTGTAAAACTTGGTTGCCTGACAACTAAAGTCAACGGCCCGTTGAGTGCAAATTGGGTTGGACGACGAAAGGCCAAATGACGGCAATGCAGTGATTAGGAGTCACTCAGATTTAGGATGTCACGGTCGCTGATGTGCCATGAACCGCCACTTAAGTGTTCAATTTCGCTGCCCTAGACCGGCCATTCAAGGTGCTCTTAAGTAATCCAATGTTTTCCAGCTCCTTGACGCAACTCATCACGTGGCATAGGATTTAATCCTACGTTATAAACAAGGATTCGTCATGCGTACAACCCAGCAATTCAGTATCACTCTGCCCAATGAAATGGCGAATATCGTAAAAACAAAGGTTGCGGACGGCGAATACGCAACCGAAAGCGAGGTAATTCGCGATGGATTGCGTGCATTGATGGCTCGGGATCGCGCTGTTGAAAATTGGCTATCCCATGAAGTTGGGCCTGCCTACGATGCAATAAAAATTGATCCAAAACGGGCAGTCTCAGTTAATCAAGTCCGAGCAACACTCGCCGCCGAACACAAGAAAGCCACCGTAAAAACGTGATGCAGTACACGGTTGTTTTCTCGCCGGAGGCGCAGGATCAGCTCGCAGCGCTTTACCGTTATATTGCGCTGGCCGCTTCGCCAGAAACTGCCGAGCGCTATACCAATGCCATTGTCACTTATTGCGAGAACTTAAACACCTTCCCGAATATAGGAACTTGTCGCGATGATGTCCGAAGTGGTCTGCGCATAACGCATTACAAAAAACGCACTGTCATCGCCTTCGCGGTAGAGACCGCACAAGTATCCATCATCGGTGTGTATTACGGCGGGCAGGATTACGAATCTGATCTGCAATTCGATTTAAACGAATAGCCTGCAGTTTTCAATAACGACTCACCTATGCGTTTTTCTTCCAATCTTATTGCAGGTCTCCTTGTCTTCGCCCTCGCGACAGTAGCCTGGGGCGAAGACCTTATTGTCGCGCGCTCCGTTCTGCAAGACAAAGCCGGCACGCTGACCATCGAACAAGTCGTTCAATCTGATTTTCAACCCAGCGGCCTCATTCTTTCCAAAGGCTATACCGATTCCGTTCACTGGTTGCGTCTACGCATTAAAGCGCCAGCGAGTGGTGAGCAAATCGAGCTGCGTATTCGCCCGACTTATCTTGATGAAGTGCAGCTCTACGAGCCGGATGTCACTAGCTCTAACGGATGGAAAAAGCACGTCACTGGCGACCGTTACGCATTTAATAATCGGGAGCGTGCTGCGATTACGCTTGGTTTTGTTATTCATCCAAGCGCGCCTGAAACCACTTATTACCTGCGCCTTAAAACTAGCAGCTCCTCCTTGCTCAGCGTCATGGCGTTGACACCACGCGAAGCGCGCTTCAAAGACATGCGGCTGGATGTCTTTCAAATATTTTATCTGGGTGTCATGCTGTGGCTGCTGTTCTGGGCGTTGCATGATTATCGAGGTTCGCGCCAGACCTTGACGATCTGGTTCCTGATCTATCAAGTGTTTTATATTACTTATGACCTCGCCTTGACGGGCTATCTGGCTCCGTTTGTCCCCGATGATGCGCCGCAATGGGCCGACCAGATCACCAGCTTCCTTGTCATCACCACTGTCTTTCTCGGTGTCGTCTTTCACCGCAATCTTTTTCGATTGTATGCGCCGCCGCAATTATTGATCCGCGGACT
>JBAXEJ010000012.1:0-48026 GCA_037140475.1 Gallionellaceae bacterium | reverse complement strand
TGGGACGATAGCTCAGCCGGTAGAGCAGCGGACTTTTAATCCGTTGGTCGCGAGTTCGAATCTCGCTCGTCCTACCAGTATTATCAAAGGCTTACAGAAATGTAAGCCTTTTTCATTTTTGTCGCATGCAAGCAAAAAGTAAGTACTTGAAATGAATCGGCAGGCATTCTTGCTTTGCTTTTATATTTCCACCCTTACCGATTAGCGCTCCCCACGATCGAGCATTAGTCTATAAGCAGGTTTTTTATTTGTGCCGATTTAAATCAGTTTGGAAATTGCCGCCTTAAGTCAGAAACTTCCTAGGCCATTTGGCATATTGTGAGCGTCAAGATGGCTCTATAAAATTCGGGTTGGGTGTTAGAACCTCGAGTGAAGTACTCGTTCTTCCTACTCTCCTCCTATTCTGGGCGATCGCAAGGTCGCCCTTTTTTTTGCTTACAAAATCTGTGCGGCTTCATCAAAAGATAAGCGAGGGCCACGCGAAAAAAGTTTGCTTGCATCGCCATAGCCGATGTTGATCATAAAGTTAGATTTAATTTTCGTTCCGGCAAAAAATTCTTGATCGACTTGTGCGCTGTCAAAGCCAGACATGGGGCCCGCATCTAAACCGAGTGCGCGCACTGCAAGCAACAGATAAGCACCCTGTAGCGAGCTATTGCGAAATGCAGTGGCGTCAATGAGCGCTTGGTTGCCTACAAACCAAGATCGGGCATCAGCATGAGGAAATAGGGCCGGTAATTTTTCGTAGAACTCATGATCCTGCGCAATAATTGCGGTAACCGGCGCACTGAGTGTTTTTTCGGTGTTGCCAGGCAGCATTGTTGGGAGTAATCGCTGTTTAGCCTCAGCACTCTTAATAAACAGAATACGAGCGGGACTGGAATTGGCGCTGGTTGGGGCCCATTTCATTAAGTCATAAATCTGACGTAGCTGTTCGTCACTAACAGGTTTATTTAGCCAGCCGTTGTGGCTACGCGCATTGCGAAAAATGAGATCTAAGCTACTGGTGTCGAGTTGCATGTTTTTTCCTTTATGAGATGCAGAAATTAATTTCGCATGAGTGTAAATGAAAAAGCCCCCGATCAGTTAAGTCGGGGGCTTGTGTTGAGCCAAAACTTATTTCAGTTTTTCAATGCCCATCATTCTCAAAATACTACCTTCGTAGAATGGCTCAGAAGTGCCTTTCTTCATCTTACGTATAAAGTATTTCTCGAATGCAACCTTCGCGAGATGAACCCACTTGCCTTCAGAGAACCAGTTCACATTGCGAGGTGGAATCTGTGGAATAGCCACGAATGCGACTCCGCCATCGCCGAAGTCAGCTAGACAAACCGCGTTCCAAGTTGCCTCAGTATCTGCAGGTGTGTTGGTTAGGTCCGCATTGATGTTGTGAACGGTTGCAGTAACCATTGACTCGATCATGTAGCCGGTTTTTGGTGTGCCGACGGGAATAGGTGTAGGTTCAACAGGTGGAATTGCGACACAGACGCCAACAGCGAAGACATTTTTGTACTTAGGGTTGCGCTGGTATTTGTCAACAATGATAAAGCCGCGTGCTTGGGTCAGGCCCTCAATGCCAAACACAGCATCAACGCCTTTGAAAGCCGGCAACATCATGCTGTAGCTAAATGGCAACTCATGCTGTTTTTTCTCAACACCCATGTCATCGTGTTCAGTAACGAACATTTTCCCAGCTTCAACTTTGCTTACTTTTGCATTGCAAATCCACTTGATACCTTTGTCGCGCATACCTGACTCGAGAATACCTTTGGAGTCACCTACGCCACCTAAGCCGAGGTGGCCGATGTA
Organism: Gallionellaceae bacterium; assembly: GCA_037140475.1. GTDB lineage: Bacteria > Pseudomonadota > Gammaproteobacteria > Burkholderiales > Gallionellaceae > PALSA-1006. The sequence goes on along the minus strand of JBAXEJ010000012.1, from coordinate 46,217 downwards.
AGGCTCGGCTGTTACAAAAGTCATTGGAACTTTAGTGCGAATTTTGCGTTTACGCAGGTCGGTGTCCATGATGAAAGCGTATTCATAGGCAGGGCCGTAGCAGGATGCGCCTTGCACAGCGCCAACTACGATTGGGCCTGGGTTCTTACAGAAGTTTTCCCACTCATCATGAGACTTCATCGCGTGATCAACGTGGCACACTGAGTGGGTGTGGCCGCCGTGAGGGCCGAGGCCTTCAACTTCATCAAAAGCCAGTTTAGGGCCTGTGGCAATCACGAGGTAATCGTAATCAAGGTTAGCCCCATCGTTTAATTCAAGTTGATTTTTTTCAGGATGAACACGTTTAACGCCAGTAGAAATAAAGTTGATACCTTTTTTCTCTAGGTAGCTCCGTACCGGAAACTCGATTTGCTTGCGTTCGCGCCACTTCACGCCCACCCAAGGATTGGAGGGAACGAAATGAAAGTTTTCGCTGTTAGAAACAACGGTTACGCTGTGTTTCTTGTCGACCTTTGCGCGCATTTCGTAGGCTGCGGGCATGCCGCCGATACCTGCTCCCATGATTACGATGTGTGCCATATTTTTTCCTATGTGTTGTTGTTAAATTTTTAGATGGAGCTTTTCTTTAACCTGTGTGGCTGATCGGTTTTCGGTATTTCAGTGATGATGCCTGAATAAAACCCGCGCCTATTTAAGATTAAGAGCAATCCGCCAATCACGCTTTATAACTTCACTATTAGGCGCAATCCGCCATTGTTACGTCTATAGCTATTTCGGGTTATGTAAGGCTACTCTAAAGTGAAAATTAGGTTATGAATTAGAAGGAGGCGTGTCGTTATGCGTTCCATTCTGCTCTTGAGTAAATAAAACTGCGGCTTTTACGCGTGAAGAAAGATTGAGCTTGTTTAAAATATGACGCACATGCTGCTTTACTGTGTCATAGCTGATTTTTAAGTTCATCGCGATGGCTTTATTGCTTTCGCCGCGCGAGAGAAGTTGCAAGATTTCGCGCTCACGGTCTGTGAGCAATTTGAGCGAATTTTTTGGTTCCTGCTCGGTGTCGCCATCACGAAGCATTTCAATCATTTTGATGGTCATGGTGGGGGCAACGACTAATTCACCACCCGCAACACGACGAATCGCATCAACCACTTCATCTGGCGCCATATCTTTGAGTAAATAGCCGCGAACGCCGGCGCGAATAGCATTCTTTAAGTCAACTTCAGAGTCGCTCATGGTGAGCATGATGGCAGGTGTGTTGTAACCATCTTTGCGTAGTTGCTGCAACATAGAGATGCCATCCATCGGCTTCATGCGTAGATCAATGATGAACAAATCGGGCTTGAGTTCGAGTAATGTGCGCAGCTCGTCGATGTTGTCCGTCGCGCCGAGTACGGTGAAATCATAGGCATGTATCAATAGCTCGCTGAGCCCGCGCCGGCACAAACCTTGATCATCTACCAGTACTACTTTTAGCTTGTCACTCATTAAGGGTGTTCCCGTCTAACGATGGTTGGGTGAAAAATAATTGCACCTGCGTGCCTAGGCCCGCAGTGCTCCTGACGTCAATTTTACCGCCTATCCGAGTGGCTCGCTCCTGCATGATTTTCATGCCGTAATGCCCTTCCACAGGGGTAAAGGTACATGCGCCACTGCCATTGTCTTCAATGGTAAAAACGTAATAACCAAAGCGCTGCTCAACAAACAAGCGCGCATGGCTAGCGCCAGAATGTCGCGCAATATTGGTCAACGCTTCTAGCACTATGTGGTACACCTGTATCTCGTATTCAAGAGGCAATTCAAGATCTATTAAATGATTGTGATACTCAATTGCGATTGAGTGGTGAGAATGAAATTCGTTGATTAAATCGTGCAATGCGGCAGGAAGTCCGCTGTGGTTTAGCTCGCAGCGATGATCAGTAATTAGTTTACGCGTATTTCTTTGTCCAATATCTAGTGCGTCGTCCAAATCATTAATATATTTTTTTGCACGTTCAATATCAGAGGGGATGGCTCCGCGTAGCAAGCTGATCTTCATGCGTGCGTAGGTCAGTGTTTGTGCGACCGAGTCATGAATGTCGTTGGCGATTTCAACGCGCTCTTTTAGTAGCTCCACACGTTTGGCCTCACGATTGATCTGAATATGCTCGATCGTGCTGTTCAAAATCTTTGCAAAAGCGGCAATCGTGTCCAGTGTTTGGAGTGTAATTTTCGCGTCTTGATCAAAAAATAGCGTCAAGGTGCCAAGAGGGGGAAGGGTGGTATTGCTCGCGTCAAGTTGCGCAGAGATTCTTGATACGAAGCGACAGGTATCACATCGTGCATGTGGGGACAAATTGCGACTACGAAGATCCGCTAACTGAATATGTGGGTGCTTTGGGGTCGCTTGTTTTGTGACGCAATTCATTTCGATGCAGTTTTCTGCCTCTGTTTGCAGCGCTAAGGAAACCCCAGTGGAGCTAATTATTTTTAGATCGCGCCCATCCGGTGGCGTGAGTTGCACGATGCCCGCCGTCGCGTTTACTGTATTGACGATATTCTCGAGAAAAACTTCAAGCAGTGATTTTAAGTCGCCTCCGCGAGGAAGCGAAAACTCATGAGCTAGGCATGCGTCAACACCACCGTCGTCTCCGGGAGGGGTAAAATCTGGCTCGCGCACCCATGAAAAACCACGGGGTTCGATATCTTCTTCGATTGGGAATATCTGTTTCTGCATGCGCGCGGAGAAACTCAAATTTTTATTTAGCAGTCTGCAGGGTAAGTCGAATACCCCTTAAAGGTCAACATTGACAGTAAAAAAATTATGAATATAACCCGATAGGGTTACTTAGCCTTGCCTGATATAGTTATAGACACTAGGTTGATGAATTCCGCCTAATACGACCCTCAAAAAGCGCGCACGTCAGCAGTTTTCGATGTGAAAAAACCTTATTATAAAAACCGATAAGAACGATATATGTCCTCGCCAATACACGATCCTATAGCTTCACCTCTACCTTCTGCGTCCACTGAGATGCGTACCACCACCTGTTACATGTGCGCTTGCCGTTGCGGCATCCGCGTACATTTACGCGATGGTGAGGTGCGCTACATCGAGGGTAATCCTGATCATCCACTGAATAAAGGCGTGATTTGCGCCAAGGGTGGCTCGGGCATTATGAAGCAGTATTCGCCCGCTCGGCTGACTAAGCCTTTGCGTCGTAAAGAAGGTACAGAGCGCGGTGCCAACCAGTTCGAAGAAATTACTTGGGACGAAACTTTCGATATTTTGGAAAAGCGCTTGTCGCATCTGCGCGCTACCGACCCAAAGAAATTTGCCCTATTTACAGGTCGCGACCAGATGCAAGCCCTAACAGGTATGTTCGCTCGCCAATTTGGTACCCCTAACTACGCTGCGCACGGTGGTTTCTGCTCCGTGAATATGGCGGCCGGCATGATTTACACCATTGGCGGTTCCTTCTGGGAATTTGGTGGCCCTGATTTGGAGCGCGCAAAAGTGTTCTACATGATCGGGACTGCCGAAGACCATCACTCCAATCCTTTGAAGAGCGCGATTGGTACATTTAAGCGTAACGGTGGCCGCTTTGTGGCGATTAACCCCGTGCGTTCTGGCTATGCTGCGGTGGCTGATGAATGGATTCCGATCAAGCCGGGTACGGATGCTGCGCTGCTGATGGCGATCATGCGTGAGCTGATTGAGCTAGGTTTGTATGACCGTGAATTCATGGCGCAATACACCAATTCTGGCCAACTGGTGAACCAAGATCTGAATAGCAATGAATTCGGCATGATGGTGCGTAACCCCGAAGGCGACAAAATCAATCCTTCTCGCCCGCTGAATTTCCTCTGGTGGGACCGTGTTACTAACAAGCCGGTGGCTGACCATACCAAAGGTGCTGACCCACAATTTTCCGGCAGCTTCAAAATGCCTGATGGCACACCGGTTAAACCTGCGTTCCAGCTATTGAAAGAGCGCGTGGCAGAGTGCACGCCAGAGTGGGCAGAGAAAATCACAGGTATTCCAGCAGCAACGATCAAGCACCTCGCTCATGAAATGGGCCTTGTGGCGCGCGATCAAAAAATTGAATTGCAAATTCCTTGGACAGATTGCTGGGGTAATGAGCATGAAACCGTTAAAGGTAGCCCCGTTGCTTTCCATGCGATGCGCGGCTTGGCAGCGCACTCTAACGGCTTCCAAACGATTCGCGCTTTGTCGATTTTGATGTCAATGTTGGGCACGATTGACACCCCCGGAGGCTTCCGCCACAAAGCGCCTTACCCGCGTGCGATTCCGCCGAATATTCGTCCTTCTAAAGGTCCTGAGGCTGTGCAGCCAAACACCCCATTGGGTGGTGCGCCGCTCGGCTGGCCTGAGAATCCAGATGATTTGTTCGTTGATGCGGCCGGTCAGCCGGTACGTTTGGACAAAGGCTTTTCATGGGAATTCCCCTTATCTGTGCACGGCTTGATGCACAACGCCATCACTAACGCATGGCGCGGTGATCCTTATCCGATCGACACTCTGTTGTTGTTCATGGCCAACATGGCGTGGAACTCCAGCATGAATACGTCAGAAGTGCGCAAGATGCTGACCGATAAAAATGCAGATGGCGGCTACAAGATTCCATTCTTGGTCGTGTGCGATGCGTTCCAATCAGAGACAACAGCGTTCGCAGACTTGGTGTTGCCTGATACAACTTACCTAGAGCGTCACGACACGATGTCGATGCTTGATCGTCCGATCTCTGAATATGACGGCCCAGTGGATGCAGTGCGTATTCCAGTGCTGCCGCCAACAGGTCAGTGCAAGCCATTCCAAGAGGTTATTGTGGAGTTGGCAGGCCGCCTCAAATTGCCTGCCTTCACTAACGCTGAAGGTGGTCGCAAGTTCAAGGGTTACACAGACTTCGTGATTAATTACGAAACTGCGCCTGGTTCTGGTATTGGTTTCCTTTCAGGATGGCGCGGTAAAGATGGCGATAAAGCCATGCGCGGCGAGCCAAATCCGAAGCAGTGGGAAATGTACGAGAAAAACGGTTGCTTCCACCAATACCATTTGCCGCTTTCCAGCCAATACATGCGTAACTGGAATAAGGAATATTTGGACTGGTCGCACCAAGCCGGTATTCGCACCACGAATGACCCAGTGGTGATTCATATTTATTCTGAATTATTACAAGCATTCCGCTTGGCAGCGGAAGGTAAGCGCCCAGGTAAGCAACCGCCTGATGATTTACGTGATCGCGTGAAAAAGTATTTTGATCCGTTGCCATTCTGGTATGCACCATTGGAAAACGATGAGACCGATCTGGCTAAATACCCATTGAACGCGCTCACTCAGCGCCCAATGGCGATGTATCACTCGTGGGATTCGCAAAACGCATGGTTACGTCAAATTCACACTTACAACTATCTGTTCGTCAATTCACGCACAGCAGCAGAAGCGGGTATTGAAGATGGCGGTTGGATGTGGATTGAATCGAAGTGGGGTAAGGTGCGCTGCATGTGCCGTTACTCTGAATCGGTTGAGCCGGGTTCAGTTTGGACATGGAACGCGATCGGTAAAGCATCCGGTGCATGGAACTTGAGCAAAGAGGCGAACGAATCGCAGCAAGGCTTCTTGTTGAATCACCTGATCTCAGAAGAGTTGGACGCAAACCATAGCGGTAAACGCTTCTCTAATTCTGACCCGATCACCGGCCAAGCCGCTTGGTACGACGTACGTGTACGGATTTACCCAGCGAGTGCAGACGAGCCAAAAGAGACTTCACCTCAGTTCGAAGCGATGACGCCACAACCAGGGATGAAACCGAGAAAAGAAGGCATGCTGGCGTGGTTTGCCGGTAAATCAGGTAAGAAAGGAGCGCACTAATGACGCAACTTGCGCTGGTAATTGACTTAAACGTTTGCGTAGGCTGCCATGCTTGCGTAACTAACTGTAAACAGTGGAACACCTCTGGGGCTGCAGGCTCTTTGGTGGATCAAAATCCGTACGGGCTTAACCCGACCGGCACTTTCTTCAACCGTGTGCAAACTTTTGAAGTGGGCACTTTCCCGAATACGGAAACGGTACACTTCCCTAAGTCTTGCTTGCATTGCGAAGATCCACCATGCGTGCCAGTCTGCCCAACGGGCGCTTCTTACAAGCGTAAAGAAGACGGCATTGTGTTGGTGGACTACGACAAGTGCATTGGCTGCCTCTACTGCTCATGGGCTTGTCCGTACGGCGTGCGTGAGTTTGATGAAGAGCGCAAGGTTATGACTAAATGCACACTGTGCGTGGATCGTATTTACGACGAAAGTTTGCCAGAAGACCGTCGCAAACCTTCTTGCGTGCTGGCTTGCCCACCAGGTGCTCGTTTGTTCGGTGACGTACATGATCCTCAGTCTGAAGTGTCTACTGCGATTCGTGAGCGTGGCGGTTATGCGCTGATGCCAGAGGCCGGCACTAACCCGTCCAATCACTATCTACCTCGTCGGAAAACGACGATCACGATTCGTGATGATGAGCTCTATAGTGCCGATAATCCGCACAAGATTGATGGCGCACCGTTCGATCAGAACATGCCTTCGATCACCGAAGAGCTTTAATTAGAATCTGAATAAGGAAATTATTTAATGCGCCCCAATTTTTCTGTGTTGTTTTTAACCACCCTGATCGGTGCGGCACAAGGTTTGTTCATCGCCTTGTTCGCATGCGAACTACTGTCACCTACTGCATTGGAAGCTAACTTCTTTGTGGGCGGTAGCGCGATTATCTTGTTGTTCAGCGGCTTAGGTCTGTTGGCTTCGTTCTTCCACCTAGGCCACCCTGAGCGTGCATGGCGCGCCATGATGATGTGGCGCACTTCGTGGTTGTCTCGCGAAGTGATTGCTTTACCAGCCTTCATGGGTGCGGCTTTCGCTTACGGCGCAGCACATTACCTAGCGATGGGATCAAACATTACTATTGCACTTGGCGTTGTTGGCGTAGTGATGGCTATCACTCTGTTTGTTTGCACTGCGATGATTTACGCGGCTGTTAAAGTGCTTAAAGAGTGGGCGCATCCGTTAACGATCGTGAACTTCACTTTGCTGGGTAGCGCATCTGGCTTTACATTGGCGGCGGCATACGCCAGCGCAATGGCACCAGCTTTGATCACGCCCTTGGCGCAAGTTGCCTTCTTCTTAACAGCGGTGTCGTTAGTGACGCGCGGATCATCATTGTTGCGTAATGCAAATCTAACGCCCGCGAGCACACTGCAAAGCGCGATTGGTATTAAGCATCCACGTATTGTTCAGAAGTCACAAGGTGCGATGGGTGGCTCTTACAATACGCGTGAGTATTTTCACGGCAAGAGTGCTGAGTTCGTCAAAACAATCGTGCCTAGCTTTTTAGTACTGTCTTTTATTGCACCGTTGTTGCTGGTGATGAGCGTGCCCGTTTTGGCGTTCATCTTGCAGTACGCAGGTTTGTTGGCAGAGCGTTGGTACTTCTTCGCTGAAGCTAAGCACCCCCAGAATATGTATTACCAAGGCGTGGCTTAATTTTGTAAGCGGCATTCAAAAAGCCCGACTCATGAAAGTGAGCCGGGCTTTTTTAAAGTAGAGCGTCATTAAATTTTTTTGAATAAGTGTAAAGGTATCTCATGTCTAAGGTAGCCAGCCAGTCGCAAACTCTCTATAAAATTTTTCCGTTTTTCCGCTGGTGGCCAATGGTCAACCAAGCGACTAATAAAGCTGACTTATTGGCTGCCTTTACCGGTGCGTTGATTGTTCTGCCGCAAGGTGTAGCCTTCGCTACGATCGCGGGTATGCCACCTGAGTATGGTTTGTACGCTGCGATGGTGCCGGCGATTATTGCCGCGCTGTTTGGTTCGAGCTGGCACTTAGTTTCTGGGCCGACGACGGCTATTTCGATCGCCGTATTTGCAGCGATGAGCCCACTGGCTGAACCAGGCTCTCCGCAATTTATTAGCATGGTGTTGACGCTGACCTTTATGACGGGGGTATTCCAATTTATTTTGGGTATGGCTCGCATGGGCGTGCTAGTGAATTTTATCTCACACACGGTGGTGATCGGTTTTACGGCGGGCGCAGCGTTACTTATTGCTGCTAGCCAAGTGAAGAACTTCTTCGGTATCGACATCGTGCGTGGCGCACCTTTTCATGTCGTGATCCAGCAATTCTTCATCCAATTTAGCCATATCAACCTGTATGTAACAGCAGTGGCGGGGATCACTTTGGCGACAGGTATCTTATCCAAGAAGCTGATTCCTAAGCTCCCTTATATGATTGTTGCGATGGTTGTTGGCAGTATCGTGGCATATTTTATTAACGCTAAATTGGGATTTGAGATAACGCACATTAAAACAGTGGGGGCGCTCCCGGCTGGTTTGCCGCCTTTCTCTACGCCAGATTTTTCGTATGAAACACTACACAAAATTATTTTCCCAGCCTTGATCGTGACGATGTTGGCGTTGACGGAAGCGGTTTCTATTTCACGCGCGATTGCGATTAAGTCGGAGCAACGTATCGACGGCAACCAAGAGTTTATGGGGCAAGGCTTAGCGAACATCTTGGGTAGTTTCTTCTCTGGCTACGCATCGTGCGGCTCGTTTAACCGTACCGGGGTGAACTATGCAGCAGGCGCACGCACCCCTCTTGCCACAGTGTATGCCTCGATTTTCCTGGTATTGATTTTGTTGCTAGTGGCTCCATTAGCTTCTTATCTACCCACTGCTGCGATGGCCGGTATTTTGTTTCTGGTGGCGTGGGGTCTTATCGACTTCCATCACATTGGTGAATTGACCAAGACCAACCGCGCTGAAGCTGTGGTGTTGTGGGTCACGCTACTAGGCACATTGGTGAATTTGGAAGAGGGTATTTTCTTCGGCATCTTGTTGTCACTTTCGCTTTACCTCTATCGTGTTTCTCGTCCGAATGTTGAACGTGTTGTGCCTGAAGCCGCAGAAGGTGCTTACCATTTTGTAAGCGCCCAAGATCAACCTGAATGTCCGCAAATGCGCATCATGCGTATCAATGGGTCGATTTTCTTTGGCGCAGTTGACCACGTGCAAAACCGCTTGATGCAGATTGATGAAGTCAACCCACAGCAAAAAACTGTGATGATTGCTTCCAGTGGTATGAACTTTATTGACTCTGCTGGCGCGGAATTGCTGGCGCAAGAAGCTCGTCGTCGTCGCAAGATGGGAGGTGGTTTGTATTTCTATCGCTGCAAGGATAATATTTATCAGTTTTTGAAAAAATCAGGCAAGCTGGATGACATCGGCGAAGACGCATTTTTTCCCGCGATGGCTAACTGGGTAAAACCCGTTTATGCTAAATTGGATTCGGAAATTTGCCGTAACTGTTCCGCGCGAATCTTCAGTGAATGTAAAACAATTTTACCTAACGGTGAAGCAAGAAATAAATGATTAGAAAAAATCCCAGCGGTGATTTGCCGATTATCCACGAATCAGCTTACGTGGATAACACTGCTATTCTTTGCGGAAAAATTATAGTAGAAGAAAATGTATTCATTGGCCCGTATGCAGTGATTCGTGCTGATGAAGTAAATGAATTGGGAGAGATGGAGCCCATTATCATCGGCGCTAACTCCAACATTCAAGACGGCGTAGTGATTCACTCCAAAGCGGGCGGTCTCGTCAAGATTGGTACCAATACTTCTATTGCGCATCGTTCGATTGTGCACGGCCCTTGCATAGTTGGAGAGAACGTCTTTATAGGTTTCAACTCTGTGCTGTTTGACTGCGTTGTGGGTAACGGTTCAGTTGTGCGTCATAACTCAGTGGTTGAACACTGCGAAGTTCCAGAAAACTTCCATATTCCCTCTACGACCAATGTGCACTCGAACCAAGAGTTGATTAATATTCCGCAAACCTCAGTTCAAGCGAGTGACTTTTCAGAATCAGTTTTGAAAGCCAATCACGAACTTATCAAAGGCTACAAAAGGTTGCAGAACGAGTTTTAGTTTTACGAGAGATTCGCTTTCTTCTCTCCCCAATAGACGCTCAGATTTCCAATTTCTTACGTATGACACTGATGGTAACGAGCAACACGAATGCAATTGATAAAAGCACGAGTGAATAAGCATGTGCCGCCGCATAGTCTAAAGCTTGAACTTTATCGAATAGCGCAATTGAAGCAACGCGTGTTTCTCCAGGAATGCTTCCTCCCAACATTAGCACCACACCAAACTCTCCTAATGTGTGAGCAAAGCTCAACATACATCCAACCATAATGCCTGGGCTAGCCACACGTAATTGAATTGCCCAGAACAGTGGCCATTTTTTTGCACCCAGTGCGGCTGCGGCTTCAATCAACTCTTTAGGGACACTCTTAAACGCCGCCTGAAATGGTTGAGTCGCAAATGGCAAGCTATAGATAACAGAGCCGATAACTAGCCCTATAAAGCTGAAAGTAAGTGAGTAGCCGAACATCTCAAGCCATAACTGCCCCAAAGGATGTTGCGGAGACAAAATGATGAGTAGGTAAAATCCAATGACGGTAGGTGGCAACACGATAGGCAATGAAAAGATTGCTTCAACCACAACCGCTCCTCGCCAACGCGTCGCACTTAGCCAATACGCTAGCGGTATGCCAATAACAAGCAGAGTGGCGGTGGTAATGAACGCAAGCTTACAGGTCAGCCATACGGCCTCCCAAAGTTCGCTTGCCAATAGTGCGTCTAAATTCAAAGTCAGTTGCTCGGCTTGTTAGGAATGGAAAAACCAAAACGCTCCAAAATAGTCTTGGCCTTATCTGATTGCATGAACTTTGCAAACTTGACGGCTAGCAGGTTGCCGCTGCCTTTATTAGTAATGACTAAGCCTTGGTTAAGTGGCGGATAGGCTGTTTCTGGAATTGCCTGCGCATGACCTTTGCCGACCATCTTGGGTGAAAGCACTAAAGAACGCGAAACAATCGCGACATCAGCATTCCCTGTCTCAGCGTATTGCAATGTTTGCGAAATGTTGTCACCAAAAACCAAAAGCGGTGTTATGTCATCCCATAGCTTGGCCTGTTGTAATGCGGCCCGAGCGGCTCGGCCATAAGGTGCAGTTTCTGGGTTGGCAATGGCAATGCGCTTGATAGATGACTGACTCAATCCTTGCAAACCCTTATCCAAATTAATAGCAGCGTTCGCTGTCCACAGCATTAAATGACCTCGCGCGTAAGGCATCAAACTGGACTTATCCGCCGCGCCAACATTTGCAAGCTCGGTGGGATATTGCATATCTGCAGACATATAAACATCAAAGGGAGCCCCATTTTTTATTTGGGCGAATAGATTGCCAGAGGAGCCAAACAACGTTTTAACTTCACTCTTTGGGTTGTCTGTTTGAAATTCTTTAACCAACTCGGGCACGCAGTAAGTCATATCAGAGGCGGCGGCGATCGTGAGATTTTCAGCGAAACAGTGAGTCACGAGTAAAAAACCATAAGCCAAAATGAGGAGTATTTTTGTAAACATAATCTAATGCGAGGCGGTTTGATTTGAAACGGAATCGGGTTTAGGTTAGTGAAAAATTATACAGGAGCCGACATTCACCTAGCTTGGTTGTTAGAATGGTGTTCGTATGCAACACACTCACTGAAAGAAAAATATCAAACGATGAGTCAAATTAATTCAGCAAAGCAAAATTTTATGGCGTCAGCTCCCAGAGAAATACTCGCTTCTGTGGTTGTCTTCTTGGTTGCCCTGCCTCTGTGTATGGGTGTGGCCATTGCTTCTGGCGTATCACCGATGGCGGGGCTGATTACCGGTATCGTTGGTGGCTTGATCGTGGGCTTTATCGCGGGCTCGCCTTTGCAAGTGAGTGGCCCTGCGGCCGGCCTCACTGTCCTGGTGTGGCAACTCGTGCAAAGTCATGGACTAGCGATGTTGGGGGTGATTGTGCTGGTGGCGGGGTTGTTGCAATTGGTTGCCGGCGTACTAAAGTTAGGGCAGTGGTTCCGTGCGGTATCGCCTGCCGTAATTCATGGCATGTTGGCGGGTATCGGTGTGCTGATCTTTGCATCGCAGTTTCATGTCATGTTGGATAAAAAACCGCTCGGTTCCGGCATTCAAAACTTTGCAGGAATTCCTTCTGCATTGATGGAAACCATTTCCGCAAACGGCACTTCGGTGCAAGCGTTTTATATTGGCTTGCTGACTATCGTGATCATCATCGCTTGGAATTTGTACGCACCTAAAAAAATTAAGATACTGCCTGGGCCGTTAGTGGCGGTGCTGGCCGCGGTTACAGTTGCGGCGCTGATGGATCTCAAAATTAAATATATCCCTGACTTGCTGGCGAACCCAGAGGACATCAACAACATTTGGGCGGCCATTCAGTTCCCAACGATGGAAAATTTACAGCGTGCATTTGAGCCAACGATCTTCATGGCAGCCGTGTCGGTTGCGTTTATTGCCAGTGCTGAAACCTTGTTAAGTGCTAGCGCAGTGGACCAACTCCACCAAGGGCCTCGTACCAAGTACGACAAAGAACTTTCTGCTCAAGGTATTGGTAACGCAGTGTGCGGATTGTTTGGTGTGTTGCCGATGACCGGTGTGATCGTGCGCTCTACCGCTAACGTTGAGGCGGGCGGCCAAACGCGTGCTTCAACCATCATGCACGGGATGTGGTTGCTACTGTTTGCTACGGTGTTGACCTTTACGCTCAAATACATTCCCGTGGCGAGCTTGGCAGCGGTGTTGGTATTTACCGGATACAAATTGGCTTATCCCAAAGCGCTTCCGGGCTTGCTTAAATTCGGCAAGAGCGAGGTAGCGATTTACTTGATTACCATTGTTATGATCGTGGCGAGCAATTTGTTAGAGGGTGTGTTGATTGGTTTGGGGCTCTCTATTCTTAAGTTGCTACAAGCGTTTTCACATTTGGAAATTAAGTGGGACGAGGACATCGTTAAAAATCGCGTTCATCTTCATTTAAAAGGTGCTGCTACCCTAATACGCTTGCCTATGCTGGCTGCAGCATTGGACGAGGTAAGGCAGGGGGCAGAAGTGCATATTCATTTTGAAGAGCTGGACTATATTGACCATGCCTGTCTTGACCTACTTTCAAACTGGGAGACGCAGCATGAGCTCACCGGTGGTTCGCTCAATATTGAGTGGGAAGAGTTGTCGGCGAAGTTCCATCAGCGTCGCTCAGGATCGCAGCAAAAAGGTTTGGTGCGGGTGGTTACAGAAGTCAGCACAGACTAATAAATTCAAGGGGGATTTTGCGGCCTCCCCCGCTTGAAGACAGCTTACCGTCCAAGGCTTGCTTATCATTGGGCATTCCAAGGAGAAGTCATGGACGCAGCACAAAAACAAACACCCGACAATAATTTGCCTCCAGCGCAAGTTTCGTTGGCGGAATCATTTAAGTATTGGCTAAAGCTAGGATTTATTAGTTTTGGTGGCCCAGCCGGGCAAATCTCGATGATGCATCAAGAGTTGGTCGAAAAACGCCGCTGGATTTCAGAGCGGCGCTTTTTGCACGCGCTCAACTATTGCATGTTACTACCCGGCCCTGAGGCGCAGCAGCTTGCCACTTATATTGGTTGGTTAATGCACGGCACGCGTGGCGGCATCATGGCGGGCGTGTTGTTTGTGCTGCCCTCACTATTCATATTGATTGCGCTGACATGGATTTATTTGGCATTCGGTAATGTGCCAGCGGTAGCCGCGGTTTTATACGGTATTAAACCAGCGGTAATCGCGATTGTGGTTTTTGCCGCTTGGCGCATTGGTTCGCGTGCGTTGAAAAATAATGTGCTAAGGGCGATTGCGGCGGCATCGTTCGTCGCGATATTTACTTTGAACGTGCCGTTCCCTCTCGTCGTCTTGGTGGCTGCAGCTGTTGGCTATGTGGGTGGGCAAATCGCACCAGACAAATTTAAGGCGGGCGGAGGGCATGGCGCTTCCGATAAGTCTTATGGTGCGGCCTTAATCGATGACAACACTCCATCACCGTGCTATGCCAAATATAGCCAGAGTCGGCTTATCAAATTTAGTGTGATCGGTTTGTCTTTGTGGGCACTACTTATGGGGGTGCTTGCGATGCAATTTGGCTGGCAGGGTATGTTGACGCAGATGGGTTGGTTTTTCACCAAAGCGGCGATGCTTACTTTCGGTGGCGCTTATGCGGTGTTGCCCTATGTCTATCAAGGCGGGGTTGAGCATTATCACTGGCTAACGGGTCCGCAAATGATGGACGGCCTAGCGCTCGGTGAAACCACTCCGGGGCCATTGATTATGGTGGTGGCGTTTGTCGGCTTTGTGGGCGGCTGGGCTGGGGAATTGTTCGGGCAGGGCAGTCAGTTTATATCCGGCACTTCTGGGGCAGTTGTGGCTACCGTGTTTACCTTTTTACCGTCCTTTCTTTTTATTTTGATTGGAGGACCGTTAGTTGAGTCCACGCACGGCGATTTTAAATTCACCGCGCCACTCACCGCGATTACCGCTGCGGTAGTGGGGGTAATTTTGAATTTAGCAGTATTTTTTGCTTATCATGTGCTGTGGCCGCAAGGGATGGCAGGCGTGTTTGAAAGGTTGCCTGCGCTATTGAGTGTGGTGGCGTTTGTTGCCCTGTTTCGATTTAAAGCTAGTATTTTTCAAGTCATCGGCGTGTGCGCCTTGCTAGGGTTGGCGATTAAATTGATAGCGTGAGCTTGGACTTAGGTGCAGAAAAGAGACGGTTTGCTATGCGCTTGCCTTGTCAAAAATAGCGCAAAGGCAATTTAATAAAATTACATAATAAAAACAATATGTTGTGATTTTATAACCCCAACGGGTAATTAGGGTTGCTCATAGTGGGTATGGACGATGTTGGGCGCGATCATTCAGTATTACGAAACGCCTAGTTTTTAAGTGGGTTTTTGTGTGCGCTGGTTTGGCTGGCGATTTTTAATAACATTTGAGTGGGAGAAACAAAATGAATTTCGATAAAGAGTTTGATGCTAGCGGCATGTCTTGCCCTCTACCAATCGTAAAAACAAAAAAAGCTTTGGCTGATATGGAATCTGGCAAAGTATTGAAAGTGATCGCAACTGATGTTGGCGCGGTTAAGGATATGCAAGCTTTTGCAGACCAAACTGGCAACACATTGTTGGCTTCTTCAGAAGCTGGCGGCAAATTCGTTTTCTTCATGAAGAAGAAGTAATCTAAGCACTCAACCTTAAATAAAAGGAAAAGCATGACTACCAAAAAAATGGCGATTATCGCAACAAAGGGAACGCTAGACATGGCTTACCCGCCATTCATTCTGGCTTCAACCGCTGCAGCGCTAGGTTATGAAGTGCAAATTTTCTTCACCTTTTACGGCTTGCAATTGCTACGTAAAGACTTGTCTGACGTGATGATTAGCCCATTGGCTAACCCAGCGATGCCAATGCCAATTCCGATGCCAGTATTTGTGCAGATGTTGCCGGGTATGGAAAGCATGGCGACCATGATGATGAAGCAAAAGCTCAAAAAGCATGGCGTTGCCTCTCTAGAAGAGTTGCGCGAAATGTGTTTGGACATGGACGTTAAATTCGTAGCATGCCAAATGACAGTTGATCTGTTTGAGTTCGATAAAGCTGAATTCATCGGCAATGTTGAATACGCGGGGGCGTCAGCTTTCTTCGGCTTTGCGGGTGAAACAGATATTTGCTTGTTCGTATAAGTTTCAAAAAAAATCGCCCACCTCGCATTAGCGGGGGAGGGCGATAAAGTTTTTAATTGCTTCAGCGTTTCAGTGGTTGGTTGTTAGTTGTAAAAATTTAATCCAATTTAATCAGGGAGAAATACATGAAGTTGAATAAGATTTTGGTTTCTTTGTTGTCTGCAGGTGTTTTGGTTTCACCAATGGCTTACGCTACTAACGGTGACGAAATGATGGCAGTTGGTTCACAGAGCACTGCCTTGGGCGGTACTGGTGTTGCTAACTACATGGGCGCTGACAGCGTTTGGGCTAACCCAGCGATGTTGGGTAAGTCAAAAGGTTCTGAAGTTACTGGTGGTGTGGTTGCGTTTACACCAAAAGTTGCTAACACAGGCGTGCCTGCATTGAGCGGAGTTAATGCTGAGAGTAAAGCTAACCCAAGCTACATCCCTGATGTTTCTTTCTCTAGCCGCATTAATGACAGCATGGTTTATGGTATTGCTGTAGCTGGTATCGCAGGTATGGGTGTTGACTATCAAGGTGCAGCTTCTACCCACATTCGTGCTAAGTCTGACTTGAGCATACTTCGCGTTATGCCAACCATTGCGTATAACGGAAAAGACTACGGTGTTGCACTTTCTCCAATATTTCAGTCTGGTGCGTTGAGGCTTTCTTATAACGCTTCTGGTTTGGGCATGGGTAATGTCAACTCTACGGGTAAGTATGAATCCAGCACTGGATATGGCTATTCATTAGGCGGTTACTTTGATGTTATGCCATCCTTCACTGTTGCGGCTTCATATCAGTCAGAAATCGCGGCAAAGTATGGTACGCAAATTTCAGATGCTGGTATGGGTTTTGGTTTGAATGGCTCTGCGGGTAAAGCTGCATTTGGTGATGATCTGAACCAGCCAGCTGTGACTAAGGCAGGTGTTGCTTACACTATGGACAGTGTGACGCTAACTGCGGACTACAAATTAGTTCAATGGGGACAGGCGAAGGGCTATAAAGACTTTAACTGGAAAGACCAAACTATTCTTGCAGTTGGTGCGAAATACACAGGCAGCGGTTTCTGGCTCGGTTTGGGCTATAACAGCGCAAACGACCCAATTGGTGAGCTGACTCCTGGTGTGTACCGCCAAGATGCGATTAATTTCTTTAATAACATGTTCTTCCCAGCAATTGTTAAAGACTCTGCTACCTTGGGCGGTGGCTACGACATCTCCAAAGAGTTTGCAGTTGAAGCAGCTGTTGTAGTTACCCCAGAGGTTACTAAGAAAGTTGGAGTAACAAACTTCGGCGGAACAAATACAACTACGCACTCGCAGTCGTCTTACTCAGCATCTCTGCGTTACAAGTTCTAATTTGACTACCTGCTGTTATCAATTAACGGCAGGGCGTCAAATTGCAACGGATAATGTCAGTTAGCTGTTAGTGTAATAAGCAAAAAAGCCCGTGTAACAGCGGGCTTTTTTGTTAGTTGCCTCTCCTGTTTCAAAAATTTTGAATAAAGATATGTAGTAACGATGAGCTTTGCATTCTCTAAATTTGGGCGGTGCTTTTCTTTGGCGATGGCTTTACTGCTGTTGTCGTCTAATGCCGTTGGCGAAGCAGAGACGGTGCGCGTTGGTGTATTTTCTTTTCAAGGTGATGAACGAGCAGAGTCTTATTGGGTTCCGACCTTTCACCATCTTAGAGCGGTTTTGCCGCAATATCGCTTTCAGATTATTCCCGGTGACTTGAAAAAATTAACGGCTGCCGTTGCGGATAATCAACTGGATTTCATTATTACGAATCCGGGCCATTACGTTGAGCTGGAAGCCACATTTGGCGCGTCTCGTATTGCAACGGTTCAATTTCAAAGTGGGCCTGATCCTGATTCTGTGACAGGCGCCGCAGTATTTACTTCCTCTTCTCGGGCCGATGTGGCTACGTTGTCAGATTTGCGCGGTAAGCGCCTTGCCGCCGCAGCAGCAGATTCTTTTTCATTTCGTCAGGCATGGAGAGAGCTGTTAGTGATTGGCGTTGATCCTTTTTCTGATATTGGGAAGCTTGTATTTGTTGGTTTTCCGGCGGAGCGTGTGATCGAGGCTGTGCGCGATGGAAGTGCGGATGTCGGTGTGGTGCGTAATTGCGTGATAGAAGGGTTGATTGCTGAGGGGCGAGTTAAGGCTGATGAGTTTAAAGTGATATCAACTCATTTGATGCCTGCCTTGGGCTGTAAGGTTTCGACTCGCCTCTATCCAGATTGGCCATTTATCAAACTTTCACGAACTTCATCGGTCTTGGCTAAGAAAATTGCCCAAGCATTGTTATCTATGCCGCCGAATGCTAACCATCAAAACTGGACAGTACCTGTCGACTATCACTCAGTGAATGAGTTGTACCAGGAGCTCAAGATTGGCCCCTATGAAGATTTGGGGCGGCAAAGTTTGGCGAATATTTTATGGCAATATCGCTATTGGTTGACATTGCTTGCACTGACTTTTGCTTGGTGGGTGTTTCATGTATTTCGCGTAAAACACTTGATTCGTAAACGTACCGAAGAATTATTGAAGGCGAACAATGAGGTTCGCATAAAAAAGGAGGAGCTTGAGCATGCTTCGCGGCTTTCGTTATTAGGCGAGATGGCTGCTAGTTTGGCGCATGAGCTTAATCAACCCTTGGCGGCGATTGCAAATTACTCTCGGGGTTGTGAGCGACGTTTGGAGCAGGGAGGGGCTTTGCCTGAAATATTTCACGGGCTTCAGCAGGTCACGGTGCAAGCTGAGAGAGCAGGTGAAATTATTCGAAATATGCGATCTTTTGTGCGCAAGCGGCAGCCGGATTTACGCAGAATTAGTCCAGAATTACTTGTTACTGATGCGTTAAAACTATTCTCTCCTTTGGTAGAGCGGAACAAGGTGCGAATCGTGTTTGAGCCATCCAACCCGTTGCCAGAAGTTAATGCGGATAAGTTGCAGCTTGAGGAGGTGTTGCTTAATCTTCTGCAGAACGCGGTTGATGCAACCGAGGGCGTGCTGGAGGGGGTTATTTTGATTCAGGCTGCCCTGATCAATGGTATGGTCGAAGTGAGTGTGACTGATAACGGCGCAGGCTTAAATGATGATGCAATGAGCCGCTTGTTTGAAACTTTTTATACAACAAAGCCACAGGGGCTTGGCTTGGGGCTTTCGTTAAGTCGCAATATTGTTGAGTCTCACGGGGGAAGATTGTGGGCAGAGAAAATACAAGGAGGCGGGGCAAGTTTTCACCTTGCGTTACCGCTGGCCGAAGAAAAGGAAAAGAATGACTGAAGCTGTTGATAAGCAAACTGTTTATGTGGTTGATGATGATGCGGCTATTCGTGATTCCATTGCTTTTTTGGTGACGTCGATTGGTTATTCTTGCGAGACCTATGCTTCTGCCGAGGCATTTCTTGAGATCGCTAAATTTGAGACTCCATCCTGCTTGGTGGTTGATGTGCGTATGTCAAAGATGAGTGGCCTTGAGTTGCAGCGGACACTGCTTGCGCGGGAGGCCACCATCGGGATGGTGTTTGTCACTGGGCACGGTGATATTCCGATGGCGGTCGCGGCGATTAGAGCCGGCGCGGTGGGGTTTTTAGAAAAACCGTTTCACGAACAGCAGTTGCTCGACAACATCAATGAAGCGTTGCGTTGCTCTGAGCGCACGACCAATGCGGCCAAGTGCCGCTCGGCTGTTGTGGCGCGTTTGGCACAGCTAACGGCACGTGAGAGAGAGGTGTTAGACCTTGTGATGGAGGGCAAGCAAAATAAAGCCATTGCAATGGCTCTAGATCTCTCGATAAAGACAGTAGAAGTGCATCGAAGCAAGGTGATGGAGAAGATGGCGGTGATGTCAGTGGCTGAGTTGGCCTGCTGTGTCAACCTTGCAAGATAAGGGAAAACCCTAATTTTTTTTAGGTTCTACCCACTGGCATAAACATTTGCTAACTGTAGTATATCGGTCAACGATCGCTTGCCCTTTGTTAAGGCACCAATCAAACGGAAATTTATGCGACTTTTGTTTGGCGATGGTTGAGTTGGCATCTGAATCAATCTTAATTGAATGAAAATAATGGAGGGATGATTAATGAACGTTGAAGTTAATTTGGATCGCCGTAACGCGCTTAAAGCGGGCGGTGGACTTGGCCTGATGGCGCTATTTGGCGCGGTTGGTTTGTTGTCTTCGAAAGCGGCTTTGGCTGAGTGGAATAAAACAGCTTTTTCAGCAAAGACGATGGATGAGGCTCTTGCCGCAATGGGCGTGAGCACCGCAGAAAGCAACGCTATTTTTATTCAGTTGACAGTGCCTGAAATTGCTGAGAACGGTTCGATTGTGCCTGTTTCTGTAACGAGCACCTTCCCGAATGTTGAGCAGATTTCAATCTTTGTCGACAAAAATCCGAGCGTATTGGCAGCTCAATTCAACATCCCCGCAGGCACTGAGTCAATGGTGACAACGCGTGTGAAGATGGGCCAAACGGCAAACGTAGTTGCCTTAATAAAGGCGGACGGTAAGTTTTATCGCACGGCTAAAGAAGTTAAAGTCACCGCCGGTGGTTGTGGCGGTTAAGGTCTAGTTTGCTTACTAACTGAATATAAGGATGAATGAATAATGGGTATGCCAATGAAAATTCGCGCTGGTCTAAAAGACGGCGTCACTGAAGTTAAAATTCTCATGCAACATGAAATGGAAACGGGTTTGCGTAAAGACGCAGAGGGCAAGCCGATTCCTGCTTGGTTCATTACTGACGTATTAGCTCAGTACAAGGGAAAGACGGTTTTAGATGCCCAGTTTGGTCAGTCTATTTCTAAAAACCCCTACTTGCTGTTTCGTTTTAAGGGTGGCGCAGTAGGTGAAAAGGTTAACGTAAGCTGGGTGGATAACAAGGGCGATAAACGTTCAGACGATGGCGTGATTGCATAATTTGTTAGCAAGCAGTTTAACTGGCCGCTATTCGCGGCCACTATCATGGGAGATTTTAGATGACCACCAGTAATTTGATGAAAGTAATACTGGCCATGGCACTGAGTGCGAGTTTTGCAGCAGTGGCAGCAGAGCCAGAGATGTCAGACTCAGATCGTATTGCAAGGTATCGCGATATGATCAGCGATGGTAATCCTGCAGACTTTGATGAGATGGCCGGCGAAGAGTTATGGAAAACAGCTGCGGGCCCAAGCAACGCTACTTTGGAAAAGTGCGATTTAGGTAAAGGCCCAGGTGTGGTTAAAGGCGTTTACGCTGTTTTGCCAAAGTACTTTAAAGATACCGATAAGGTGCAAGATCTTGAGTCTCGCTTGGTGACTTGTATGGTGACTTTGCAGGGCTTCTCTGAAGAAGAGTTGGTAAAGAAGCCGTTTAGTACTGAGCAGAAGAAATCAGACATTACTTTGCTGACAACTTATGTGGTGGGTCAGTCTAAGGGCGTGAAAATGGCAGTTGCCCTGAAGCACCCTAAAGAGAAAGAGGCTTACGAGTTGGGCAAGGTGATTTTTAATTACCGCGCTGGACCTTACGACTTTGCTTGCTCAACTTGCCATGCAACTAACAGTGTTCGTATTCGTATGCAAGATTTGCCTAACTTGAACGTTAAAAGCAATGCTCAATCGGCTTATACCAACTGGCCCGCATACCGCGTTTCTCAAGGTTTGACTCGCTCATTCCAGTGGCGCTTGAACGACTGCTTCCGTCAACAACGTTTCCCAGAGCCGAAATTTATCTCTGAGACAACGATTGACCTGACGATGTTTTTGGCAGTGAGTGCAAATGGTGCCCCGTATGCTGGCCCAGGTCTAAAACGCTAGGAGATGACACACATGAATAAGAAATCAATTATCGGCGCAACACTCGCCTTGTCTATGGCGCTTTTAGCGAATGCGAGTTGGGCGGTTGAGGTTGTAACTTTGGAAGCAAAGGCGGCTGCAATTATCAAACGCGATTTTCGTGATAAGGGAATTGCAAAAGCTGACCGCGTGATTCAAGACGAGCTACAAGCGAGCTGCAGTAAATATCTCGATAACTTGCCAGCCAAATTGAATGACAAGATCAAAGCTCAGCAAGAGGCTGTCATGAAGTATCCCGCTGATGGTGTTTATATGGGCGATTGGAAAGCAGGCGAGAAGTTAGCGCAGAGCGGTCGTGGTATGACTTGGAGTGATAAAGCTGAAGAACAGCCTGGCGGCAATTGCTATAACTGCCATCGTTTGTCTTCTAAAGAAATCGCTTACGGTACGATCGGCCCAAGCTTGTTGCACATCGGCAAAGATCGCGGCAACACTGTGGAGATACAGAAATACATCTATGGTCGTATCTATAACGCTAAGGCTTACAACCCTTGCGCCAATATGCCACGCTTTGGTCACATGGGCATCTTAGGTGAGGTTCAGATTAAGGATTTGGTTGCATTGTTGTTGGATCCTGAATCACCCGTAAATAAGTAAGTCAATTTCCGCTTTTTTAGGTCGCTTCTTTGGGAGCGATCTAAAGATTGTAGGTCGGGATTTATCCCGACTTTACTTTATCTAGTCGGGATAAATCCCGACCTACAAAAACATTAAGGAATTTTGAATGGACATGAATCGTCGTGAGTTTTTGCAATTATTAGCGATTGCCTCAGCGGGGGGGTTTATGCTGAGCAATAAAGAAAGCTTTGCGGCGAGCCATGCTTCCTACATGTACGATTTACCACGTCATGGCAATGTGAGTTTGCTACACATTACGGATAGCCATGCACAACTGAATCCGATTTATTTCCGCGAGCCGGAGATCAATCTGGGTGTGGGCGCCATGACTGGGCAGCCCCCTCACTTAGCAGGTAACGCTCTGCTCAAAAAATTTGGCATTAAACCCGGCACTGCCGAAGCACATGCTTTTACTAATCTTAATTTTGTTGAAGCTTCTCGCACCTACGGCAAAGTAGGTGGCTTCGCCCATTTAGCGACGTTGGTTAAACAGATTCGCGCCTCACGCCCCGGGTCATTGTTGGTAGACGGTGGCGATACCTGGCAGGGTACTGGTCAAGCCTTGTGGACTAAAGGCCAGGACATGATCGATGCTTGCTTGGAGCTAGGCGTCGATGTGATGACCATGCACTTTGAGTGTATGTATGGCGCTGAACGCATTAAAGAAGCGGAAGAGGGCAGCCTTAAAGGCAAGATGGATGTGGTTGCGCACAACGTTAAAACTAACGACTTCGGCGACCCAGTGTTCAAGCCTTACGTGTTGAAAGAAATTAATAAAATTCCGGTGGCCATTATCGGGCAAGCGTTCCCGTACAGCACGATTGCGAATCCGCGTTATTTTGTGCCGGACTGGTCATACGGTATTCAAGAAGAGGCGCTACAAATCACGATCGATGAAGCGCGCAAAAAAGGCGCGCAGGTAGTGGTGCTGTTGTCGCATAACGGTATGGATGTGGATCTCAAATTGGCCTCGCGCGTAAGTGGCTTGGATGCGATTTTAGGCGGTCATACTCACGATGGCATACCAGCACCTATCCCTGTGAAGAATCGTGGCGGCACAACGCTGGTAACCAATGCGGGGTCTAATGGAAAATTCCTCGGTGTGTTAGATTTTGAAGTAAAAGCCGGCAAAGTGGCTAGCTTCAAATACAAGCTGTTGCCGGTGTTTGCCAATTTGCTGAAAGCAGACCCGAGCATGACTGCCCTGATCCAGAAACACCGCGCACCTTACGAGGCAAAACTCTCCGAAAAATTAGCGACGACGGATGGCTTGTTATATCGCCGTGGCAACTTTAACGGTAGCTTTGACCAAGTTATTCTCGATGCGATGATGAAAGAAAAAGATGCGCCGATTGCGTTCTCGCCGGGCTTCCGTTGGGGTACTTCGTTGCTACCTGGCTCATCCATCACGATGGAAGATGTGATGAACCAAACGGCGATTACTTACCCGTACTCGACCGTAACCAATATGACCGGAGAACAGATCAAAGGTATATTGGAAGATGTGTGCGATAACTTATTCAATCCTGATCCGTATTATCAGCAGGGTGGCGATATGGTGCGCGTAGGTGGTTTGCAATATACCTGCGAGCCAAGCGCTAAGATGGGTAGCCGTATTCAAGATATGCGATTAGATGGTCAGCTACTTGATGCGTCGAAAACCTATAAGGTTGCAGGCTGGGCGCCCGTGACCGAGGCCGCACGTGATAAGGGTGGTGAGCCAATTTGGGATTTGGTGGCAAGACATTTGCGCAATGAAAAAGTGGTGAAAGTGACTACGCCTAACGTGCCGAGGTTAAAAGGCGTTGAAGGTAATCCGGGTATTGCTTGAGAAGGGCCTGCTGCGCAATTCACAAAATTTGTTCGTAATGGTTTTGAGATTTTGTAACTAGTATTTTTTAGGAGTAGAAATGAAAAAATTCTTTATGGTATTTACTTTGCTATTGGCATCTGTTGCGCAATCTGCATTGGCAGCGGATCCACTCAGTTACTTTGATGTGAAGCTGCAAATTGCACGTATTCAGGTGCAGGATAGTGTGTCCTTCGATGATGCGATTGAATCGCTCAAGCTACGCGCGAATCAGCATAATTTGAAGTTCGTCGGAGTGAGTCAAATTTACAAAGAGATTGCAGCCCTAACAGGGCAGCCAGCAAGGCGCATGGAAATATTTAGCTTCTGCGATGGCCTAACTGCGAACAAGATGCTGAATGCAGACCCGATGATGATTGCCTTTATGCCTTGCCGAATTGCTATTTTGGAAGATGCATCAGGCAAGCGCTGGGTGATCTCGATGATGATGGATCTCAAACTGGTTAAAGGCTTGCCAGTAGACGCGCGTAAAAGCGCTGAGCAAGTGATGTTTGCGATGAAGGATATGATGGTGGCGGCAAGCAAGGGCGACATCTAAGTTTGCAAAATAGTCGCCCTCGTCCGCAGATTAACGCAAATTTAATACAGAGAAAAAATCTGCGTTAATCTGTGAAATCTGTGGATGGGGTTTTGAGTCGTTCGCATTTCGCTGAAAAATTATTCCCACTCCAATTTTGGATAAGTCAGCGCCACGTTGCGGCGATTGACGATGTCGAATAATACCCATTTGCCCTTTTCAGACTGGGCCGCGGTATTAATGGTCTCTTCCATGCCTCGCCCCTCTTTGATTGCGCTACGAATGTCATTTCGCAAGGTGGATAAATAACGTTGCTCATTGCTGAGTGCGGTGAGGCCATCGCTTGCTACTGCACCGTGACCGGGTACAGTGAGCGAGGTCTTAAATTCTTTGAGCAGATCAATCACTTTAAGCCAGCCAACGATGTCGCCGTCAATCGAGGGAGTGCGCTCGATAAATAATAAATCCCCTGTCCAGAGTATTTTACTTTTTGAGTCAAGTACAGCCATGTCGGTGTTGCTATGCGCGGTAGGGTAGGCGGTGAGGCTGAGGGAGCGCCCACCTAAGTCAAGGGCGCTGATGGTGGCGACCGTCAAGGTTGGGGGGACGACTTCATTACCCACGGCAGGTGTGCCAACCCACGTTGCTAGATTTTTCAGATAGTTTTCTTTGCGTTGCGCCATAGATTTGGCGAGATCGCTGTGTCCAACGAAAGTAGGGTGATCCAGCTCAAACGCGGCATTTCCCAAAACGTGATCAGGGTGAACGTGGGTGTTAATGACGTAAAGAATGGGTAGTTTGCTCACTTTGCGAACGGCTGCGCGTAACTGAGCGCCTACTTTAGGTGATCCGCCGGTGTCGATGACAGCAATACCTTTTTTGCCAATGACGAAGCTCAAATTACAAATGTCTCCGCCGTAACCCGCATCAATGTCTTTGTGCTCACCGTGGTGAACATAAATACCAGGCGAAATTTGTTTGAACGAGAGTTCTTGTGCGAGTGTAAGTGAGGGAAGTAGAGCGAGTGTTATAAGTAGTTTACGCATTGAGGTTTCGATCCAAAATAAAAAACCTCCCAACTTTTGGTTGGAAGGTGATAACGGTTTATTTTATATATCTATTTGATTTATTTGACTTGTATTGTTCTAAACTACAAACTTTTTGGTGATTTCATTAAGCGAGCGAGCCGCATCAACCATGTGCCCGGCTTCGTTTTTGCCTTCTTGCGTAAGTGCGGCAACCGCATCAGTGCGAACTTGATTTTCTGCAATGCGGCTCAGTACGATACCAACCAACATTTGCTGGTCGTCAGCAGCTTCACGCACTGCGTCAACAGCGTTCTTCATGGCAGAGGTGGAGTGCTCGATCTGTTCGAAAATTTCCGAAGAAGCTTGCGAGGCACGTAGACCATCTCTCACGGCGTTAGCGTTTTCTTCAGAGATCGCTACGGTAGAGGCAACGTCAATACCTACACGTTTCAACACGGCGTCGATGCGGGTTGTAGCTTGTGCAGCCTGCTCAGAAAGTTTCCTAACTTCATCAGCAACCACCGCAAAACCACGACCTTGCTCACCTGCACGGGCAGCTTCAATCGCCGCGTTCAATGCCAGCAGGTTAGTCTGTTCAGCAATCGCACGAATCGCGGAGACTGCGGTTTCAACTTCTTTTGCGCTGCTTTCTAAGCTAGATGCGTTTGAAGAAATTTTACGGCTTGCTTCGTCTAGGACGGAAATTGCCTTCTCAGTTGCGCTCACTTGAACAACACCATTGCGCACTAATTCGTCCGCTGAGCTGGAGCTCTTGCCTGCGGCATCAGCCAGAGACAAAATTTCGTTAGAAGAGTCCGCCATGCCGTTGATCACTTTAATCACTTCGTGCTCGTTTTGGCGATATTCTTCCATGGTGCTGGTGAGTGATGTCATCGATACGCCCATCTGCCGAGCAGTCGCGTCAACTAAGTCAGCTGAATTGGTCATTTCGTGAAGTGTTTCACGCAAGCCTGTGGCCATGCTGTCGAAACCTTCTGTGATTTCACCGATAGTGTCTGCGCTGCGCACCCCACAGCCTTCGCGTAAGTCGCCTTTGCGAATGCGGTCAGCCGCAGTGGCAACAAGTTTGAGTTTGCGCATCAATAGCCATTCGAGCAATTTGCTATTAACGATGCCAATGGTTAGCCCCGCAACGACGCAGCCGACAAAGAACCATCCCAACATTCCTTCCTTCCAGTCTACGAAGAAGTTGGCGTAAATAGGGAAAACGAGACCCATTGCTAAGCCGAAGCCAAGGAAGGAAAGGCGGAGTTGTTTCAGTATTGAGGTAGTATTTTTCGACATTTTGATCCTCTCCAATTAATACCAAGGCTAAGGCTTCTAACAGTCCTCTGATAGCCAAAAATTTCAAGCAGTATGTGGTTTATCGACAACAGTTAAAAAACCTTTAGCAATAAATGTAATTTAATTTTCCTTTAGCCTATTTAGATAGCGAGCCCGAAACAGTAACCGGGGTTTTAATGGGTCGTCTGTAAATGCGGTTCGGTCATGCAGCACGTTATTGCAGATAATCCCCATTCCATTCTCAAGAAGCAGTCGGAAAATATAGGGTATTTCTGACCTAAGTAGCTGTTCTAATTGAGTAATTGCTGTCTGTGTAAGCGGGTCTTGTTTCCACTCAATGCTACGTGTGCGTGCGGTGTATCTCATGTGTAGCTTGCCATCATCTGGGTTAACGGAAAAAACAGGGCCGGCTTGTGCGGGGCGAGCCACTCCATCTTCGTCAGTGCGTGCGGGGATGGTCATCGCATCTAGTGAGGAGAGTGCGCGAATGTATTCAGGATTAATGTCGCGCAACAATAAATAGACGATTTCATGATCAATGACCCGGTTCTCTCCACCTTGGCCTGCGTTTTGTACGCAATGCAATACCATGCCGTGGATTTGGCGCTCGGGTGAGTTGTAATAGCCGTCGGTATGCCATTTGATGGGCTTATCGGTATAGGGAATATAGGCCTGACGTTGATGACCCTCCTCGTGTGACACGGTGATGCGGGTGACCCCTTTTTCTCCGGCTAGCCAGTTTGCGTCAAGATGTTTTAGGCCAAGTTGCTGACTGAAGGTTTGCAACGCGCTTTCATCCATCGCCAATTCGGAAGCATAGATCGCCATGTTGTTTTTTTGACTACGAGCGAGAAGTTCTGTGCGTTCGCTTTTGCTTAAGGCGAGAGGATTTTTGACGTTGACGATGAGATCGCTCGCCTTGGTGCTGGCATTGGCTAGCTTGCGGTCCCGCCAATGTTGGTAAGCATCAATTGAGTCTAAGTCAAAGGGGGTGGACACGATTTAATCGTAACTGGAAGTCGCGCGTTTACGAGCCTGACGAACTTTGCGCGTTTTTGACTCTTCGCTTTCCGTCAGGTTTTTGAAGGTGCTCTCAACCATATCGACCGCTTCAGGCGCTTCGATACTCATCATTTGGTCAATAATCCAGCCGTGGTCCTTACCTTCCATGACGACTTGATCCATGCAAAAAGCGACGTAACGAAAAAAGGCAAATTCGGGGCCTTTTTCAGTGTAGTTAAAGTCAGCATATTCGCCGGCACGTAAGTTCAGTTGATCAATAAAGGTGTTTTTGCACTCGGCTATTGGGCCAGCACCAACGAGTAGGCGACTTTTGTTTTCGGAAAAAACGTCTCCCACATGGTTCGCGAGTGCAGAGGTAAATTTAAAACGATCTTCTTCTGACAGGTTTTTATAAGCGATTCGATCCGCCACCAGAATCAGAAAAATTGTAAATTCGGTGAGAAAAGCAAAGTATTGAGGCCCGACTTCAATCTCAAAATTTGCTTTCCTCGTTTTCTTGAGCGCGTTTTCAGCGATTCTTGAAACATTAAACGCAATGGCACCAGCGAGCTCTTCGGGTGCTCGCTCGGCGCCACTTTTAAACCAATGACTCTTTATCCGCAAAATATCAGCCTTTACGGATGTAAAACTCGAACACGCCTTGTGACGTTTCGAAGCTCTCAAGAATCGTCATGCCGGTAGCGTCTGCCCAACCATTGATGTCGTTTTGAACTCCAACGCAGTCACTGATTAAGCGTAGCACTTCACCGGTTTGCATGCCGCCTAATAGTTTCTTTGCTTCAACGATAGGCCCCGGGCAAACTGCGCCACGGATGTCCAAAGTTACGTGGGCGTGACTTGGGGCTCTACCTTTTTGAATATGGTAGCCCGTTCCACCGCTTGGCATCTTTTCGGTTTTCACGATCTGATTGCCGGTGTGTTTTGCCCAAACAAACAGATCGTCCGGCGTTGCTGGGCAATCTGAAATGAGTAGCATCACTTGTCCAGGCGCAAGATCATCGACCATACGCTTAGCGCCAATGAGAGGAGCGGGGCAAGACAGCCCCTTCATGTCCAGCGTAATGTTAACCATATGCATTTCAATCTCCTCAATACTTTAGTTATTAGTAGCCGCCTTTACCTTTTGGCTGAGGTAAACCTGCAACTTTAGCTGCTTGCTTAGATGGGCCAATTGGGAATAGATCGTACAAATCTTTGCTTTCTGCTTCAGGCCAAAATGCGTTCACGCCTTTTAGCATCTGGCGAAAAATTGGTGTTGCACCCTCTTCGCGATATTGCTCGCGCATATAGTTAATGATTTCCCAATGTCTAGGTGTCAGCTCGATGCCTTCGGCGGCGGCGATCACGCTAACCACTTCTTCACTGTAATTAGGCTCTAGCAGATAGCCGTCCGCGTCTGTCTCAAGTTCGTTACCAGCAACTATGTATCCCATCTTCTTTCTCCGTTAAAAAACCTACTTATTCATCACGCAAATCAGTGATGGTTTTGTAGGGTACAAAAATGCCGCAGCCAAATTGGCGGTCGGCGCCTAAGCCTAAATACTGTAGACGTAATGAAGGCTCTGCCTTCATATTATGTATGACTAAACTAAACCCCCTAATTGTGCGATCGCGGGTGCTCATCGTGCCATGCAAGCCGCAGAGCAAATCTCCAACAGCACCTAGTTCAGTTAGTTTTTTTGTGACGTTCGCTAAAAACTGCTCTTCACTTTCGTCATTTGATGCAACTAGGTTGGAGTGAAGAGTGGTGAATGATTGAATTGATTTTAATTTGCTTGCGCCGAGCTGCAAGCTCACGCCATCAATATTTAATTGCTTGCCATTTAATGCCGACGCATGAGAGGCGAGGCTGGCCGGCAAGCGAATGGTTAGTTTGGCGCGCTTAGCGAGCAAGAGCCCTGCTTCGCTAGGAGCAGTTTTAAAGGGGATTACACCTATTGAAGGGTCTGAAGCTAAAGTGGGGACGTGTCGAACCAACTCATGCCAAAGCGGAAAGGCATAGTGTGACGGTAGGGTATCCCCACTCACGTCATAGACTGCATCAATCATTTCGGTGATAGCTAATGTCATTTGCCGCTTTGTTCCTGAGAGTCAGCCCAATCAGTCATTATCTTTGCCCAATGACGGGCAGTGATAGAGTCAACATCGAAAATGGTGAAGCGCTTGGCTTCACGAATACGCGTGCGCAACATACTCATGCCGCCTTCAACATGATCTATTTGTTGCAATTCGATTTCTTGATTGCCAATAGGCACTCTAAACTTGCCGAGCTCGTTAATTTGCGCCATGTAAATAATGTGAATCGCTTTATATTCGGGACGCGAGTTTATATCCATTAGCCATGCGTTTGAAATACTACTAGGGGATTTTTTGAGATAGCCCGTAAGGGTTACTTGGTGCTAGTTGCTAGGGGCTATGGTTTACGCACTTGATGCGCTTTACTATTCGCATCCATCGGAAATTGGGCGCTTTGGTATTGATTCTAAGCCGCGGCCCAGTTGGATTAACCGTTTGTAGTACCAGCCCCAGTATTTTAAAGGGTTATTAAATCTACCCGTTCTCTTGCGGGGTCATTAAAACTAGTTATCGGTGAAGCTTTGGCTGCCGACTTAAAGGAAAAATTATGGCGAAGAAAATGCATGATACCCCTAACCTCGATCAACTCGAGTCGGGCCCGTGGCCCAGTTTTGTGACTGGATTGAAAGATTTGGCGAAAAATAAAGACTATGTAGTTGATCTGTTAGGTCAGCTTGAAGAGTCTTACGAGACTAAAAAAGGTTACTGGAAAGGTGGTACGGTTGGTGTGTTCGGTTACGGCGGCGGTGTTATTCCTCGCTTTACTGAATTGAAAAACGCTGACGGCACGCCTAAGTACAAAGATGCTGCTGAGTTCCATACTCTGCGCATTATGCCTCCTCCAGGTATGCACTACGATACAGGTACTCTGCGCCAGTTCTGCGACATCTGGGAGAAGCATGGTTCTGGTCTGATTGCATTCCACGGTCAGTCTGGCGATATCATGTTCCAAGGTGCTACAACAGAAAACGTTCAGCACGCATTTGACGAATTCAACGAGATGGGTTTTGACTTGGGTGGCGCGGGTCCTGCTGTGCGTACTTCTATGTCTTGCGTTGGTGCGGCACGTTGCGAGCAGTCATGCTACGACGAAGCTAAAACACACCGTAATGTTTTGAACACATTCTTGGATGATATTCACCGTCCATCTCTGCCATACAAATTCAAGTTTAAGTTCTCTGGCTGCCCTAACGACTGTATGAACTCTGTTCAGCGTTCAGACATGGCTGTTATCGGTACATGGCGCGACAACATGCGCTCTGACGAGACTTTGGCTAAGAAATGGTTTGCTAAGCACGGTATGGATGAGTTGGTAAATGACGTTGTTTCACGCTGCCCAACTAAAACTTTCCAGGTTAAAGAAATCAAGAAGATTAAAGCTGGCGCACATATCACTAGCGTTGCAGTTAGCGATACACATGCTATTGAAATCGACAACCAAGACTGCGTACGTTGCATGCACTGCATTAACGTAATGACTGGTGCTTTGGCTCCTGGTAAAGATAAGGGTGCTACAGTTCTGGTGGGTGGTAAGAGTCACCTGAAGATTGGTGGTTTGATGGGTACCGTGGTTCTGCCATTTATCAAGTTGGATACTGATAAAGATCAAGAAGCATTGGTTGATTTCGCTCAGCGCACAATTGACTTCTTCGCTGAAAACGCTTTGGAGCACGAGCGTACGGGTGAGATGATCGAGCGTATTGGTCTAACTAACTTCCTAGATGCGATGGAGGTTGATGTTGATCCAGCAATGATTAGCAACCCACGTATGAATCCGTATGTACGTACAGATGGTTGGGAAGAAGAAGTAGCAAAAATCAACGCAAAAAAACAAGCGGCCTGAGGAGAAAATAATGAATCAAGCAGTTCAACCAGCAGCAAAGCGTAAGCCAAAAGAAACTGGTGTGCCGGATAATAAAAAATTCTTGCACCCCTCTTTGGAAAAGAACTACGGCAATTGGAAATATCATGACCGTCCACGTCCAGGTGTGTTACATCACGTAGCTCACTCTGGCGACCAGGTTTGGTCTGTGCGTGCCGGTACAGCGCGTCAGATGGACGTTTATACAATTCGTAAGCTGTGTGACATTGCCGATAAGTTTGCTGAAGGCCGTGTACGTTTCACAATTCGCTCTAACATTGAGTACATCGTTTCTGATGAAAAGAAAGTTGCTCCGTTGATTGCTGAGCTGGAGAAGAATGGCTTTCCAGTAGGTGGTACCGGTAACTCAATCACCATGATTGCTCATACTCAAGGTTGGTTGCATTGCGACATTCCTGGTACTGACGCATCTGGCGTGGTTAAGGCATTGATGGACGAGTTGTATGATGAATTTAGACGTGAAGAAATGCCTAACCGCGTTCACTTGTCTACATCATGCTGCGAAATTAACTGCGGTGGTCAAGCTGACCTCGCAATTATTGTTCAGCACACAAAGCCTCCTATTATTAACCATGAGTTGGTTGCTAACGTTTGTGAGCGCCCTACCGTAGTTGCACGTTGCCCAGTTGCTGCGATTCGTCCGGCGATGGTTAACGGTAAGCCTTCTTTGGAAATTGATGAGTCTAAGTGTATGTGCTGCGGTGCTTGCTACCCACCATGCCCTCCAATGCAGATCAATGATCCAGAGCATTCAAAGTTGGCGATCTGGGTTGGTGGTAAAAACTCTAACGCTCGCGGCAAGCCAACATTCATGAAGATGGTTGCGTCTGGTTATCCAAACAATGCACCACGTTGGCCTGAAGTTTCTGCAGTAGTTAAGAACATCCTCCGTGTGTACAAGGAAGATGCTCGCGCTTGGGAGCGTTTGGCTGACTGGATCGACCGTATTGGCTGGCCACGCTTCTTTGAGAAGACAGGTCTTCCCTTTACCAAGTATCTAATTGACGATTGGCGTGGTTCTCGTTCGAACCTCAATGCCTCGGCTCATATCCGTTTCTAATTGAAAGGGCTGATATGAAGTTTGGTATTGTGGTTAATGAGGGTCCATACCAGCATCAGGCTAGCGATTCTGCCTATTTGTTTGCTAAGGCAGCAATCGCTAAAGGCCACGAAGTATGGCGCGTATTTTTCTATCATGATGGCGTGAATAACGCTTCGAAATTGACAGATCCTCCGCAGGATGATCGTCATATCGTTAACCGTTGGTCAAAGTTGGCTGAAGAGCACAAGACTGATTTGGTCGTGTGTGTTGCAGCAGCAATGCGCCGTGGGATTCGTGAAGAAAACTTGGCGACAGGATTTCGTATTTCTGGTTTAGGGCAGTTGGTTGAAGCGGGTACCAGTTGCGATCGATTAATTACGTTCGGCGATTAAGGGGAGACGAGAATGAGTGATGTTGTAAAAAAATTCATGTTCGTAAACCGCAAAGCGCCTTACGGAACAATTTATGCGTTGGAGTCGCTTGAGGTTGTGTTGATTACAGCCGCTTTCGATCAGGATGTTTCCCTTGTGTTTTTAGATGATGGCGTTTATCAGATGAAAAAAGGGCAGCAAACTAAGGGAATTGAGATTAAAAACTTTTCCCCTACGTACCGCGCACTGGATGGCTACGATGTAGAAAAACTCTATGTCGAAAAAGAAGCTATGGAAGAGCGTGGCTTGACTGAAGATGATTTGCTGGTAGATGTGACTGTTCTTAGCCGAGCTGAGATGGGCGCATTGATGGATCAGCAAGACGTTGTTCTAAGTTTCTAAGGGGGCGGAATGTTACATATTGTCAATAAATCTCCCTTGTCGAACGGTACATTGGATAGCTGTCTTCGCGTTGCTGTTTCAGGCGATATTCTGTTAATCGAAGATGCGGTTTACGCTGCGACCAAGGGTAATTCTTTCGAGGCTAAAGTACGTGCGGCGATGGGTAAGTGCAAGATTTACGTCTTGATGCCTGATTTGGAAGCGCGTGGCTTAGGTGATCGCTTAATGGACGGGGTAACTGGTGTTGATCACGGCGGCTTTGTTGATCTCGCGATCAGCAATAAAGCGACTCAGTCTTGGCTGTAATAATTTTATAAAAGAGGAAAATAACATGTCACAAATTGAAGTTGGCGGTAAATCATACGAGACTGATGAAGAAGGTTATTTGGTTAATTTGGCTGAGTGGAATCCAGAGGTGGGTAAGTACTTGGCGGTGACAGAAAGCGTTGAATTGACTGACCAGCATTGGGAAGTTATTAACTTCTTGCGTGAATACTTTGAAGAATATCAAATCGCTCCAGCGGTTCGTGTTCTGACTAAAGCAATTGGCAAGAAGCTCGGACCAGAAAAAGGTACCAGCGAGTACCTCTATGGTTTGTTCCCGTACGGTCCAGGTAAGCAAGCATGTAAGATTGCTGGTCTACCAAAGCCAACTGGTTGCGTTTAATTTATTAATTCCTTGAAAGATAGAACCTAACGATGAGCGCGATGTTTGCAATTCTTTTTTATCTTGCGACTTTGGTGTTCGTCGTAGGTCTTATTCATCGGATTCGTACCTACGCAAGTACTCCAGCGCCACTTAAAATACCTACAACGCCAGCGCCAACAACCCAAGCGGGTGTGGTGTTGCGTATGGCTCGAGAAGTAGTTTTCTTTGAGAGTCTGTTTAAGGCTAATTTGTGGACTTGGGGTGCTGGTTGGTTGTTTCATGCGAGTTTGGCACTGGTCACTATGCGCCATTTGCGTTATTTCACTGATCCTGTGTGGGGTTGGGTCGAGCTGATTCAGCCATTTGGAATGTACGCCGGAATTACCATGCTGCTGGGCGTGATGGGGTTGTGGGCTCGCCGCATTTTCGTTGAGCGCATTCGCTATATCTCTACACCTTCAGATCACTTAATGCTTTTGTTGTTTGTCGCAATTGCAGGCTCTGGGTTGTTGATGAAATTTGTTTCACATACTGACGTGATTGCCGTCAAAGGATTTTTCCAGGGATGGATGCATTTTAGTGTTCAGCCGTTACCGGCTGATGCATTGTTATTCTTGCACCTGGCAGCTGTGGCGCTCCTGTTGCTAATCTTCCCGATTAGTAAGTTGTTGCATGCGCCGGGAATATTTTTCTCACCTAGCCGTAATCAAACAGACAATCCGCGTGAAAAGCGCCATATTTCAAATTGGGCGCAAAGCCAGGAGATCGGCAAATGAGTGATATCACTGCACCAGCATATCGTCCTTTCCCAACAATTCCGAAGCTCATTCCAGGAGCAATGGAAAGCAAGGGGCCTTATGTTGCTAACGAAAAAATCAACACAGCAATTGGCTTTCCTGGCGCGCTGGTTGAAGATTGGCATGATAAAACAATCGCTAAAATGGGCGATTTGTTATCGAAATATCGCTCGTTAAAAGTTTACATGGATGCTTGCGTCCACTGTGGTGCCTGCTCTGACAAGTGCCACTATTTTATTGGTACGCAAGATCCAAAAAATATGCCAGTTGCGCGTCAAGACTTGATGCGCAGTGTTTATCGCCGTTATTTCACTTTGCCTGGAAAATTATTTCCAAAATTGGTGGGCGCGCGTGATCTAACTAAAGAAGTTTTGGATGAGTGGTACAACTACTATCATCAGTGCTCCGAGTGTCGTCGTTGTTCTGTCTTCTGCCCTTATGGTATTGATACAGCTGAAGTGACAATGGCTGCGCGCGAGATTCTTGACTCTATTGGTTATGGTCAAAAATACTCCAACGAAATTATTGGTAAAGTTCATCGCATTGGTAATAACTTAGGTCTGCCACAGAATGCACTTCAAGATACCCTCGAGGGTCTGGAAGAGGACGTAAAAGAAGCCACCGGCATTGATGTCAAATTCCCGATGGATGTCAAAGGAGCGGAAGTGCTTTTGATTACGCCTTCAGCAGACTTTTTTGCTGAGCCGCATATTGATAGTTTGATTGGTTACGCAAAAGTATTTCATGCTACAGGAACAAGCTGGACACTTTCCTCGATGTCATCTGAGGCAGGTAACTTCGGCATGTTTATCGGAAACTACGATCAGCTTCGTCAAATTGCGATGCGCATTCGTCAGGCCGCTTTGGAGTTGGGTGTTAAGCGCATTGTGGTTGGTGAGTGTGGTCATGCATGGCGTGTTGCATACAGCTTCTGGAATACGCTGACTGGTGTGGGCGATGGGGCTGATGCGAACGACCGCTTTGCACAAATGTTGCAGAAGCAACTAGATCACCGTTACAAGCAGCCATCTCATATTTGTGAATTCACTTGGGACATGATTCAAGATGAGCGTTTATCGTTCGACAAGTCGAAAAATGATAAGCACATCATTACATTTCATGACTCTTGTAACGTCGCGCGCGGTTCGCGCATGGGCGATTACGCCGGTGGGCAGTTTGAGATACCACGTAACATCATTAAGACTGTAGCAAATAATTTCTATGAAATGACGCCAAGCACAACGCGCGAACAAACATTCTGTTGCGGTGGCGGTGGTGGTTTGCTAACAGATGACTTGTTGGATGTACGTGTAAAGGGTGCTTTGCCGCGTATGGAAGTTTTGAAGCAGGCGGTAGATGAGCACGGCGTAAACTTCATGGCTACGATTTGTGCGATTTGCAAAGCGCAGTTCACTAAAGTTTTACCAATTTACGGTTTTGATCGTCGCGTAGTTGGTGGAGTGCACCAACTGGTAAGTAATGCGATTATTTTGGGTGAGCATAAATAAGTTTTTTTATTGTTGTATGTAGTAAACACTGAAATTTGGCCGAATAATTTTAAGCCTCAATTTAAAGAGACAAGTAAGCGGCTAGTATTTCAAAAATTTTGTACGATTGTAGAGACGCCTTAACAATTTACTGGAGGTAGGACACATGTCAGCAACAACAGAAGTTAACAAAAATATTACTTTCCGTCGCTATAAAGACGGAGACACTAAAGTTAAAAGCAGTGAAAGAATTTTTCAGGCTAGCTACTCACACAAATGTCCTACTTATATTCAGTCAACTCCTCCGTGCCAAGGCAGCTGCCCAGCAGGTGAAGATATCCGTGGTTATTTGGCTATCGTTCGTGGCACTGAAAAACCTCCAGTGGGTAAGGATGGCAAGCCAACAATGCCTTGGCAAGAGTACGCATGGCGTCGTTTGACAGAGGCTAATCCATTCCCATCAGTAATGGGTCGTGTTTGCCCTGCACCTTGCGAAAGTGGTTGCAACCGTAATGAAGTTGAAGATCACGTAGGTATTAACTCTGTTGAGCACTTCTTGGGTGAATACGCGATTGCAAACAAATTGAAGTTTGTAAGCACTGCTAAGCCAACTGGCAAAAAAGCAGCAGTTATCGGTGGCGGTCCAGCGAGTTTGTCTTGCGCTTATCAACTCGCATTAAAAGGTCATGAAGTAACTGTATTTGATGATCATGACCAGCTTGGCGGCATGATGCGTTATGGTATTCCTGGCTTCCGTACGCCACGTGATGTCTTGGATTCAGAGATTCAACGTATTCTTGACCTCGGCGTTAAAGTTCGTTTGAACACGCGTGTTGGCAAAGATGTCACTATGGATCAGCTGAACAAAGATTTCGATTCAGTATTCTTGGGTATGGGCGCACAAGCGGGTCGTGCTCTGCCAATTGCTGACGGCGATGCACCTAACGTAGTTACAGCGACAGCGTTCTTGCAGGCTTTCAACAATGGTCGTTTGCAACACGTTGGAAAGCGTGTAGTCGTTGTCGGTGGTGGTGATACATCTATCGACGTTGCAACGGTTGCTCGTCGTTTGGGTCATATCTCTACAGCTAAGCAAACAGATTCAGAGCAAGCAATTGCCGGTCACTTGGCTCATGACGTTGCCTCTATCTCGGCTAAGCAAGGTTGCGATGTAACACTGACATCGGTGTTCAATATCGACAAGATGCAAGCTAACAAGCATGAAATTGAGCAAGCGATTGCTGAAGGTATCGCGATCCTTGGTAGTTTGGTTCCTGTTGGCGTTGTTAAAGATGCAAACGGCCGTGCGACAGCGCTACGTGTGGCGCGTTGTGAAGCCAAGTTTACAGGTGGCAAATTAGAGATCAAAAACATTGAAGGTAGCGAGCACAATATTGAAGCTGATCTGATCGTTTCTGCGATTGGCCAAGCCGTTGATTTCACTGGTCTTGAGGCATTTAACAATGGTAAAGGCGCGATCTCTACAGACCGTAACTACATTGTGAATGGCCAAAAAGGCGTGTTTGCGGGTGGTGATGCAATCAAGCCGCACTTGTTAACGACAGCTATTGGTCACGGTTCTATCGCGGCTGACGGTATGCACAACTACATGCTGGGAATGGATTTGGATAAGCGTCCAAAGATTGATGCTCACCAGTTTGATTTGATGCGTAAGTTGGTAGAAAAAGGTATTGAAGTTAAGCCGGCTACTGAACCGCTACGTGGTACCTGGGACTCAGCGTCTGCGGTGCACAACTTTGATGACCGTTCAGATCGCTATGTAATTCCACATGATAAATTGTTCTTAGGCCACTTTAATGCAGTTCCTCGCATCCAACGTGACATCATCACGCTAGATAAAGAGACAGCGTTGAACAACTTTGAAGAGCGCTTGATGGCACTGAACGAAGGCAATGCAGTTGCTGAAGCTAAGCGTTGTATGAGCTGTGGTATGTGCTTTGAGTGTGACAACTGTGTGATGTACTGCCCACAGACTGCTGTTTACCGCGTTAAGAAGAGCGAGTCTACCTTGGGTCGTTATGTCGCAACTGACTATGATAAGTGCATTGGTTGCCATATCTGTGCAGACGTTTGCCCAACTGGCTACATTCAAATGGGGTTGGGTGAGTAATGAAGCTACTTGCGTCTCTACTGCTTTTCCTTTGCATGCCTGTCGTTTGGGCTGCTGAAGCTAACATACCTAAGCCAGATATTGGCAAGGGTGGACAATGCGTAAAAGATACGCAGTGGATGCGCAAGAATCACATGCATTTGCTGGTTCATCAGCGTGATGAAACCGTACGCAAAGGCATTCGTGATGATTCAATTAGCCTTAAAAACTGCATTGAATGCCATGCAAGCACTAAGGATGACAGCGTGATCGCACGTAACGATAGTTTCTGCGTTGCCTGTCATCATTACGAAGCTGTAAAAATAGATTGTTTTGAGTGTCACTCAGGTACCAGAAAGAGTGCATGGAAGCAAAGGAGTGCCAAATGAGTGATGTTAATTCACAGCGCAGGGGTTTTCTAAAAACTTCACTTGGTGTTGCCGCCGTTTCTATTGCTCCGGGCATGCTTTTGTTTGACGTAGCGCACGGTAAGTCTGAGGCGGTAACTTCTAAAGTTCGTTGGGGCATGATGATTGACACAGCCCAATGCAAAGAAGGCTGCAATGAGTGTGTAACAGCGTGTAACACTGAAAACGGGCTAACTGGCGGAAAGTTGCCTACGGATTCACAATGGATTCGTAAGATTGAGATAAAAGACATTAGCAGTGGTCGAGAGCTCTCCCTGCCTATGATGTGTCAGCATTGCGAACAACCACCTTGCGTTGACGTTTGCCCTACCGGTGCTTCTTTCAAGCGTGAAGATGGAATTGTTTTGGTAGATAAGCATCGTTGTATTGGCTGTCGCTATTGCATGATGGCTTGTCCCTACAAGGCTCGTTCTTTTGTGCATGAAGTTGTTACTGATCAAAATCCAGATGTGCCGCGTGGCAAAGGAACGGTTGAGAGCTGCACGATGTGCGTACACAAAATTGATGCGGGTGAACAACCTGCTTGCGCTCAGTCATGCCCAAATAAAGCAATCTTGTTTGGTGATCTGAACAATCAAGAAAGTGAAATTTACAAAAAAGTTCACAGCGTTGCGTCTGTGCAAGTACGTGCTGATTTGCAATTGAATCCAGGCGTTCGTTATCAAGGACTGTGATCATGCCCTCTTTATCTTCTCTACATTTTAAAAACCGTATCTATTGGCTACTAATGGCGATAGGTGTTTTGGTAGCCGCCGCCGGCCTTTTCTCTGTTCATATGATGGAAGAACATGGCCACATTATTAGTGGCATGAATAATCAGATCGTATGGGGCTTACCTCATGTGTTCGCTATTTTTCTGATTGTTGCTGCTTCTGGTGTGTTGAACGTTGCTTCCATCGGTTCTGTTTTTGGCAAGGTGATTTATAAAGCAAGAGCGCCTTTGGCGAGTTTGCTTTCTATCGCGATGCTGGCTGGAGGCTTAACGGTGTTGATGTTGGACTTAGGTCGCCCTGATCGCGTAATTGTTGCTGCGACCAATTTCAATCCAACTTCCGTGTTCGCTTGGAACGTGGTGATTTATTCAGGCATGTTCTCCTTAATTGTTGTCTACCTATGGACAATGATGGAGCAGCGCATGAATGCTTGGACTAAGCCAGCAGGAATTTTGGTGTTTGCTTGGCGCTTTATTCTAACAACAGGTACTGGCATGATCTTTGCGTTTTTGACAGCGCGTCAGGCTTACGGTTCTGCTTTGTTGCCACCGATGTTCATTGTGCTTTCCTTTGCTTGGGGTTTGGCTGTGTTTCACCTCGTGCAGGCCAGCATTTATTCGTGGAATGAAAAGCAGTTAGATGACTCCATCATGGCGCGCAAGAAAAACTTGCTAGGCATCTTCGTGTTGGGTTCGCTGTACATGGTGGCGGCTTATCACTTCACCAATATGTACTTCGCCCACCAAAAAGGTTTTGAGTTATTCATTCTTCGAGATGGTGGTATATATCCAAACTTGTTCTGGTGGGGTTATGTGGTCATCGGCAATTTGATTCCGCTCGTGCTGATTTTTGGGCCTGGTTTGGGGAAGAGTAAGTGCGTAATGATGGCTTCGTTGATGGTCGTTTTGGGCGCCTTTTCTCTGCTCTATGTATTCATCGTCGGCGGTCAGGCTTATCCCCTAAATATATTCCCAGGACACATCGCGATTAGTAGTTTTGGGGATGGCCAAATTTCCGAGTATCACCCTTCAATTTACGAAATCTTGCTAGGTTTTGGTGGTTTGGCAATTGCCTTCGTCATTACCATTGCTAGCGTTCGTATCCTGAATTTTATGCCACAAGACAAGCCTTATATCGCTGATTAAGTCTGTTGGAGGGCTGCCATGAACCGTATGCTCATCTCGGCAGCGCACAAGTCTTCTGGTAAAACAATGGTAAGCATTGGCCTATGTGCGGCACTAACCGCACGTGGGCACAATGTTCAGCCTTTCAAAAAAGGGCCGGACTACATTGATCCAATGTGGCTTGGTCTTGCTTCAGGCAGGTCTTGCCGTAATATCGATCCCTACTTAATGGAACACGATGACATCGTGGCGACCTTTGAGCGTCATAGTGCAGAGATCAATCTAGTCGAAGGTAATAAGGGTTTGTATGATGGGCTCGCGCTAGATGGTAGTAATAGCAATGCTGCTATGGCTAAATTGCTTGACCTGCCGGTCGTACTGGTTCTGGATTCCCGTGGCATGACCCGTGGTATTGCGCCACTCATTCTGGGTTATCAAGCATTTGATAAAGACATCAATATCGCGGGCGTCATTCTTAATAATGTCGGCGGCGCACGACACGAAAAAAAGCTACGCGACATTATTGAGCATTACACCGATGTAAAAGTCATTGGTGCAATTCATCATGATCCAAGATTAAGTATTGATGAGCGTCATTTGGGTCTGATGCCGAGTAATGAATCACATGTGGCGACGGCAAAGGTTAAGCAGATTGGCGAGGCAATTGCCGAGCAAGTTAACTTAGATTTGTTATTGCAGCTCTCAGAAAAGTCAGCACTGCAACATCTGCATAAAGCTGAGGTAAGTGCTTTTCCTGGGGGTGAAAAAATCCGCATTGGTATAGCCAGAGATCGTGCCTTTGGTTTTTACTATGCTGACGATATTGATGCGCTAGAAGCCGCAGGCGCAGAACTTGTTCCCTTCGATACTCTGCAAGATTCTAAGTTACCTGAAATTGACGCGATGTTTATCGGCGGCGGGTTTCCTGAAACCAGCGCAGCCGAGTTGGAAGCGAATACTTCACTCCGCGCTGAAATTAAACAGGCAATCGAA
Organism: Gallionellaceae bacterium; assembly: GCA_037140475.1. GTDB lineage: Bacteria > Pseudomonadota > Gammaproteobacteria > Burkholderiales > Gallionellaceae > PALSA-1006. The sequence goes on along the minus strand of JBAXEJ010000012.1, from coordinate 4,298 downwards.
AATGGGTTGCCTACCTACGCCGAATGCGGGGGGTTGATGTACCTCTCTCGGGGGATTGAATATCAGGGGCGAAACTATCACATGGTTGGAGCGATTCCCGGTGATGTCAAAATGCATGACAAACCGATTGGTCGTGGTTATGTGCATTTGAGTGAAGATGAGACGCACCCTTGGCCAAGGCCAGGTGTTCCCGCAAAGTTAATTAAGGCGCATGAGTTTCATTATTCAAGCCTAGAGAATCTTCCTGCGGATAGTCAGTTTGCTTACCACGTAGAGCGTGGCTATGGAATTGGTAACAAGCGCGATGGGTTTGTGTTGCATAATTTGCTTGCCTCATACACACATCTACGCACCATTGGTAATTGCTATTGGGCGACACGCTTTGTTGCAGCTATTCGCCGCCATAAAGCAGACATCGAATTAAAAAATGCGAATTTCAAGGAGAGCATGTTATGACTCAAAATCGTTACCTAGCAGCGATTGCTGCTTTTGACAAAGCTAACTCAGAAGATCCGAACAAAGAAATCTCGGCAGGTAAAGAGGTTCCGAAAGAACTTCTTTACGCACAGCGCATGTCTGAAATGCAAGAGCGCTATGCGCCAGAAGCATCTGAGGCTGTGAAGCTAGCCGTACGTGCGCAGCATATCCAACGCTGGACAGTGCCACGTAGTAATTACACGATGGATAAGCCTGGCTATATGTTGTGGCGTACGGGGCTGTATAAATTTCACGCCGAGACCGCCGGTCGCTTAATGAAAGAAGTTGGGTACGACGATGAGATGATCGATCGGGTTAAAACGATCGTCAGTAAAAAAGGCTTAAAAACTAATCCTGAGACTCAGATGATGGAAGACGTCGTTGACTTAACATTTCTTGAGCATTACATGTTGGCGTTTGCGGGCGCTCACCCTGAGTATGATGAAGAAAAATGGTTGCTCATCATCAGAAAAACATGGAACAAAATGTCTGAAAATGCCCATGCTTTTGCATTGTCAGGCAAGATTGCTTTACCAGAGGCCTTGGTGCCACTCATATTGAAAGCGATAAAAGGATAATGGATTACTTACCCATCTTTGCAAAGGTTAATGGTCGCGTGTGTTTGGTCGTGGGTGGTGGAGATGTCGCCAAGCGCAAATCTGGTGTGTTGCTTGAAGCGGGTGCTAACGTCCGTTTGGTTGCTCCTGAAATTGATCCTGCGTTGATGGATAAGCCGGGCATCACACCTATCGTGGCGAGATTTGAGCCAAAATATTTAGATGATGTGATGCTGGTTATTGCCGCGACTAATGATCGTGAAGTTAACAAACAGATTTCCGCATTAGCGCAAGCACGAAATATTCCCGTAAATGTGGTGGATGATCCTGAGCTATGTAGCTTCATCATGCCGGCCATTATGGATCGCTCACCGTTGATGGTGGCCTTCTCCAGTGGCGGCGCTTCGCCTGTGCTGACGCGCATGATGCGTGGCAAACTAGAAACCGTCATTCCGCAAAACTATAGTCGTTTAGCAGCTTTCGCTGAAAAATTCCGCGAGCTCGTAAAACAGAAAGTGACTAATCCTGAAAAACGTCGCATTTTTTGGGAAGGTGTGTTGGGTGGGGTTGTTGCTGAAAAAGTATTGACCGGCGATGAGAGCGGCGGTGAAGCCATGTTGCATCATCTGCTCGCCAACGAAAATAATATTACTCAAGGTGAGGTGTACTTGGTCGGCGCAGGCCCGGGTGATCCAGATTTGCTGACCTTCCGTGCGTTACGTTTGATGCAGCAGGCTGATGTAGTGGTGTATGACAATTTGGTTTCCAAACCGATTGTAGATATGACACGCCGTGACGCAGATCGAATTTTTGTTGGTAAAAAACGCAACGATCACACCTTGCGCCAGGAAGAAATTAATGAGCTGTTAGTGCGTTTAGCCAAAGAAGGTAAGCGCGTGCTTCGCCTCAAAGGTGGAGACCCTTTTATCTTTGGTCGTGGTGGCGAAGAGATCGAAACCTTGGCCGCGGAAGGCATTCCATTCCAAGTAGTGCCGGGCATTACCGCCGCTTCGGGTGTTTCTTCATACGCAGGCATTCCGCTAACTCATCGTGACTATGCTCAGGCCTGTATCTTCGTAACAGGTCATCTCAAAGATGGCACGATGAATCTTGATTGGCCAGCGCTCGCGCGACCCAAGCAAACCGTTGTGGTCTATATGGGCTTGCATGGTTTGGATAAGCTCTGTGCCGAGTTGATTAAACACGGCATGCCGGAAGATAAACCGATCGCCATTGTTCAACAGGGCACCACGCAAAATCAGCGAGTCTTTACGGGCACTCTGGCCACTTTGCCGGGCATCGCTGAACGTGAGCAGCCGCAGGCACCCACGCTGATCATCGTGGGTGACGTCGTCACTTTACGAGATAAGCTAGATTGGTTTAAGCCTCAAGGTTTAAACCAGCCGGCATGATTTCCGCATAAGCAAACTATCACTGCGACAGGAGCATTCACTTGATAAGACTATTAAGCCTGACCCGAGCCGCAAGACTAGTTGGTGAGCATCGCGCTGAACTGCAAAAAAAAGTTCAGAACGGAGAGATGGAATCATTTGACGGCAAGGTCACCGTCGAGAGTTTGTTGGCTTGTTATCCCAGTGCGCAGATAGAAGACAGCGCTGAATTTAAACGCGTCTCTCAAATCAAAGATAAGGCTTTCGGTAAGCGTGTATTTGAACGCGCGTTGCCGGAGCCTGAAGTTCTTGCCGCGCGTATTACTGAGCTCAGTAAAGTGCTTACCAATAATCAAGTGCAGCTTAAAAAACTCAATGAGTTCGTTGCAGGTCTTTGGGATAAATTCAGCGAAATAGAAAGTCATAGCAATGTTGAGACTCGAGCAATTTTGGACGAGTTGAAATTGTGGATGACGCAAGAAATGGCACTCGCTACCGAGCCTGGTTTTTCGAACCCACTGGCTATTAAAAATAAGATATTGAGCGTGATGACTGCACAGGTGACCTTGCAACCAAGCCAGCAAGATTTCTTGGTGGAAGGTGGCGATACCTTATTGGAAGCAGCAATGCGCGCAGGCATTTCAGTGAATTACGGATGCAGCGGTGGCAATTGTGGTTTGTGTAAAGCCAAAGTGCTGTCGGGTAAGGTTAAGAAAACGCGCAATCATGAATATCCGCTGACTGAGGCTGAGCGCACACAGGGGTATGTGTTGCTCTGTAGTAATACGGCAGTCAGTGATATGACTATCGAAGCTAGTGTGACAGGGAGTGTGCAAGAAATTCCGTTCCAGCAAATCGCCGCCACGGTGAAATCTGTTTCGCGGCTCAATGAATCGGTTGTTCTTTTGCATTTGCAGACGCCTCGAACGCAGCGCTTGCGCTTTCTTGCTGGGCAGCACGTGAAGCTGCAGGTGGGCCGAGTTTTTTCAATGTCGTTGCCGATTGCGAGCTGTCCTTGTGATGACCGTAATCTGTTATTTCATGTGCATCGGCAACAAGGTAATCTTTTTTCAGATTATGTTTTCGATACGCTGAAAAGCCAAGAGGTCGTAGAAGTTGAAGGGCCACTGGGTGAATTTATTCTGCATGAAAAATCAACTCGCCCACTTTATTTCTTGGCGTTTGATGGCGGCTTTGCCCCGATACATAGCTTGATTGAACATGCGATGTCGCTGAAAGCTGAAGCGATCAATCTGCATTGGATAGCTTCAAATAAAGACTATCTCTATTTGCCCAACATTGGCCGAGCTTGGGCAGATGCGCTCGATAACTTTAAGTATTCTGAGCAGATTATAGATTTTGATTTACGCGCGACGAAAGGTCAGCGTGAAGTGTTGTTGCTCGAGCATTTGAAAAATTTCGCGGCAAGTGAAGTTGCACTTGTTGACGGAGATGTCTATTTGGCTGGCCCCGATGCGGCGATCGCAATTGCAGAGCAGTTTTTCTTGAGCATGGGCTTGCCAAAAACAAGGGTATTTGTTGACGTGGTGAAGTGAGAAATTTTCACTGGGGGGCTGGTAATTTTAAAAAGCATCCCAATTTGGAAATCCACGCTAAAGAAAATATTTATTTTGAGTAGTAGATGTCGTAAAAGCGAGTAGATGTTTAATTTAACGTAAGGGAGAGACAAGATGAAATTTAAAGGTTTATTAATGTCAGCATTGTTGTTTGTTGCGTCGGGAGCTCAGGCTGCCGACGTGTTGAAGCCATTTATTTTGGCTTCAAAAGCAGCGGGTACGGTGGCAGAAACATCCACACAAGTTAAAGGTAAATTGACCGCAGCGGGTTTCACGGTTGTGGGTGAATATGCACC
>JBAXEJ010000011.1:0-49726 GCA_037140475.1 Gallionellaceae bacterium | reverse complement strand
CGGTACTGATGCAGTGCGCGTTTTTTCGACGATTGAATCAGCGATTGAATGGGTAGAAGATCGCTTGGTGGGTGATATTGCGCAACCAGATAATGAAGAAACACTGCTGCACTTGCAGGAGATGGACTTATTCCAAGGGCGTAAAGATGAAACCATCGCAGACTTGGAAAGCCGCATGCAGCAACGCAGTGTTAAAGCAGGTGATTCGATTTACCTAATTGGCGATCAAGATCGCAGCCTATATTTGATTCGTCGCGGCGCGGTACGCATCATGGCGCCGATCAGCGGCAGCCGTCAACTCCACCACCTAGCAACCTTTGGTCGCGGTGATTTTTTTGGTGGTTTAGCATTTTTGGATGACCGTGCGCGCAGTGATAATGCGGTGGCTTATACCGACACTGACTTATTTGTGCTACCGATTGAGCAATTTGAACAACTGGCCGACGATCATAAAAAACTCGCGTTTTTGTTGATCACTTCGATTTCGCGCACACTGGCTCAGCGTTTGCGGCATGCCGATGGCGAGCGTACTTTATTGCATGTTTAACTGAGCTATGTCCAAAACCAAAACCGCCTACGTTCGTCCGCTTGATGTAAAAAACGGCCGCATCGACATGAGCCACGGCAGCGGTGGCCGCGCTTCAGCGCAACTCATCGAAACTATCTTTGCAACTGCGTTTGATAACGAATACCTGAACCAAGGTAACGATGGTGCGGTATTACCACTCCCACCAGCCAATAGCCGCTTGGTAATGTCTACTGATGGACACGTGGTATCCCCGTTGTTTTTCTCGGGTGGCGACATCGGTAGTTTATCGGTGCATGGCACGATCAATGACATCGCCATGATGGGCGCAAAGCCATTGTGGCTCTCAGCCAGTTTTATCTTAGAAGAAGGTTTGCCATTAGCTGATTTGCAACGCATTGTTCACTCAATGGCACAAGCAGCAAAAGCCGCTGGTGTAGCCATTGTCACTGGCGATACCAAAGTCGTAGAACGCGGCAAAGGTGATGGTGTTTACATTTCCACCACTGGCGTCGGCTATGTCACGGCAGCAGTTAACTTATCTGGCGACCGCGCACGCGCTGGAGATGTAATTTTGCTTTCTGGCAGCGTTGGTGATCACGGCATGGCCATCATGTCGCAACGCGAAGGGCTGCAATTTGAATCTGCCATTAAATCTGATAGCGCTGCACTACACGAATTGGTCGCTGCGATGCTCGCAACAGCTGCAGATATTCGCGTGTTGCGCGACCCCACGCGAGGCGGCTTAGCTACCACACTGAATGAAATCGCCAAGCAATCCGGTGTGGGTATGGTGCTAGATGAAACAGCAATCCCAGTGAATAAAATAGTCGCCGCCGCCTGTGAATTTTTAGGGCTCGATCCACTATATGTTGCAAATGAAGGCAAGCTCATCGCGATTTGCGCCGCTACTGACGCAGAAAAATTGCTTGCCGCAATGCGCGCTCATTCTTTAGCGCCGACTGCCGCCATTATTGGAGAAGTTGTTGCCGATGAATCTTGCTTTGTGCAGATGAAAACCAAACTAGGTGGTAGGCGTATGGTGGATTGGTTGAATGGGGATCAACTACCTAGAATTTGTTAATTTTTGTGAAGAAGAAATTCACTTGCCAAAATCTCCAGAAAACTAACAGTTCCGAACTGACGCCTCTTGGACAATAAAGTCATTCCCGCTAACGCTTTAACCACTTCAACAAGGTTGCGTAAAGTACGGAGGGAGCTACAGGCTTACCAACATGGTCGTTCATGCCTGCTGCCAAGCAAATCTCGCGATCCTCATCAAAAGCATTTGCCGTCATTGCTAAGATAGGTACCATCGCCCTCCCGTCAATCACTCGTATTGCCTTGGTGGCTTCTATGCCATTCATTTTAGGCATCTGCATATCCATGAGGATCAAGTCGTAGTTTGTTTGCCTGACCATTTGAACGGCTTGCTCGCCATCTTCCGCCAAATCAATTTTGAAACCGATATCCTGCAATTGATAGGTTGCCACTTCTTGACTAATCAGATCATCTTCTACAAGCAATATCCGCGCACTTGAGTAATGTAACTTTAACTGCTGAGCTATCTCAACTGTTGGGAGTGGGTGAAAAGCGCCGACTTCGTCTTCATTACTACCAACCTTGGCGGTATACCAGAAGGTGCTACCTATTCCCGGCTGACTTTCAACTCCCACGTCGCCTCCCATGAGATGCGCAAGCCGTTTTGAGATCGCCAAGCCCAATCCCGATCCGCCGAATTTACGTGTAGTGGAGCTATCAACCTGCTCAAAGGCAGCAAACAATCTCAGTTGATCTTCAGGGGCAATGCCAATGCCAGTATCATGCACATCAAAACGCAAGAGCGTTTCTTTATTTCCTAAGTCACTCGCCGTTAAAGTGATCGTGATTGAACCATGAGTGGTAAATTTAATCGCATTGTTGACTAGATTCAGCAACACCTGAGTTAAGCGCAATGGATCACCTTGTAAGTATTGGTGAGCTAAATCCATTGGAAAATTAATCACTAACTTCAGCCCTTTGTCCTCCACCTTCGAGCCAATCAAGGATTGAAGGTTTTCCAGTAAGTCTTGTAAGGTAAATGGGATCTTCTCAATGGACATACGCTCAGCTTCAATTTTTGAGATATCGAGAATGTCATTGATGATGCCCAGCAGGTGCTGAGAGGATCTCGCAACTTTATCAAGTTGATCAATTTGTTTTGCATCCGTGGCTCGTCGCCGTGCCAGCTCAGTCATTCCCATGATGCCACTGATCGGAGTGCGAAGCTCATGACTCATGTTTGAGAGGAATGTACTTTTTGCACGACTGGCCGCTTCAGCAATTTCTTTGGATACTAATAACTCTTGTGTTCGTTCGCGCACGGATTGTTCAAGCTGATCTCGTTGTTTTCTCACCTCATCATCTGCTTGCTTGCGTTGAGCATCGAGCTGTTCAAGATTCTTTTGGGTAAGGGAAAGCCAAGCTAAAACGGTATTTTCCATACCGGGTTTAATTGAAATCGGCGAAGTAAAATCACCGCCACCTATACGCTCAATACTTTCTTGCAACTCACTCAACCTACATCCCAGCGTGGCATTCAGTGCGCGATAGGCTCGCCATAATGTCGCTAGCAGCAACAATCCTAGCGCGATTGAAATCAGCCTTATCAGCAACGCATAATTCGCTGCATCCTCCACCGCTTTTGAAGTACGTTGATCGACTAACTCATAAAATTCACTAATCGGTTGCATGATGGCAGCCTTGGCTTTGTGATAGGCCTTGTCATTGAGCATGTCGGTGGCACGATGGTATTTCACATCTGTGTGTGGTGATGATTCAATTAATAACATTGCAGCAAATTCTGTTTGGGTGAGCGCATCTGAATTTGCTTTTGCCTCTTCCAATTTAGCAAACTCTGCTTCAGTAAAACCTGCCTGTCGCATTAATGCCAATAACGGAACTGCCGGACCGTTAGCACGGGGTCGAGTTTTATCCGTCACTAAATCCCAATAAATGTTTTCATATTTAAGTGGACGCGATGTTTTTCCATCACGAATATCGAGAATTTCAGAATAGTGATCTTTGAAAATAGGATTGTTGGTCGCCACATAGGTGCGCACCATCCGCGTTAAGTCATCCGAAGATTGGCGCAATTCATCCGCCAATAGATAAGAATTGTGCCGCATGTCATTGGCTCTATTGATTTGCTTCTCTGAATACACATAAATAGTAAATACAATGAAAAGCAGTACGAAGACACCTGCGGTCATTGCCAAACTAAGAGTGAATCGGGAAAGCGAAATTTTTGACGAAGCTTGGAACATAAAAATTAGCTGATTTTGAATGCAAGAAATTTACAAGATCTCATTTTAATTGCTTTTGTGACGCAACTGTAGATCTACGCTCTTTATGGTAAGACATATCGGAGCGGACATTCTTGCATTTTTCAAATCATTATCGACCGCAATATGGTGTCATTGCGGTTCTCAACGGAGGAAAATTCTACTTAAGGAAGTAAAAAAACAACAGATAGTGAAGCTGTTATTGTTTAGCCCAGTCTTCTGCTTCCCAATCTCTCATCTCTTTGACTGTGGTGAAACTTTGCACGGGGTATGGACTCATTCCTGTATCCATGTACTTCTTCACCATCGCTTTAAGATCGTCTCGCTCAGCTACGACACCGATTTTGATATGAGAGTTAGTTAGTGCTGCTGCAGCGTCCAAAGCCGAAATCAATTCGATACTTTCTTGGGAGAAAACAGCACCAGTACAGGCGGAGAAGTCATGCAAAGAGTACCGTAGTTGGTCAAAATTGGGATTAGAGTGAACCTCCTTTACGAATGCAAAAAGCTCATCACCTGTGGCATTGCCTGTCCAAGTATTGAGGATAGTCTGATCCTCCCAACTGATCTTGTATGTCATAACTCTCTCTAAACGTTCGTTAGTTACTTTGTCATTAGCTTCTACTCCATTTCAGAGAGAGTTCATATATGCCCAAAGGGCTAGTACTTCTAGGTGAGAGCTCATGGAGTATCTACACAAGATTAGGATCGATTAGGATCGATTCGGCTCATGTCATCTCAATTTTTCATTTAGCATTGCGCAAATACCAAACCAACTCGCTGGGCTATTCAGTTGTCGTTATTGCAGGTTAGTGCTGAAAGGCATACTCTAGTCGCCAATTAAATTAATATCTCTGCAACAACAAAGATCAATAATTCAACTCCTCCCTGCCCCCTTTCTCTAATTTAATAAAGGACGAACATCATGAGCACTCAAGCTAAACCTCTGTCGCCTGAAGAAGTCAAAAACATTGATGCTTATTGGCGCGCCTGTAACTACCTCGCTGCCGGGATGATCTATCTGCGCGAAAACCCACTTCTAAAAGAACCCCTCAAACTCGAACACATCAAGAATCGCTTGCTCGGCCACTGGGGGGCAAGCCCTGGCTTGGCGTTTGGCTACATTCATATGAATCGCTTGATCAATAAATATGATCTTAGCGCAATTTTTATGGCAGGACCTGGTCACGGCGCACCGGGGGTGTTAGGCCCCGTTTATTTGGAAGGCCGCTACAGTGAGGTGTATCCAAACAAGAGCGAAAATGAAGAAGGCATGCGCCAGTTCTTCAAAGAATTTTCTTTCCCAGGTGGCATTGGTAGCCACTGCACACCAGAAACACCAGGATCAATTCACGAAGGTGGCGAACTCGGTTATAGCGTGTCGCATGCTTTCGGCGCAGCCTATGACAACCCCGATTTGATCGTGACTGTAATGGTTGGTGATGGAGAGTCTGAAACCGCTCCGCTCGCCACCTCTTGGCACTCGAATAAATTTTTAAATCCAATTCGCGACGGTGCGGTATTGCCAATTCTGCATCTGAACGGCTACAAGATTAACAACCCAACCATCCTCTCGCGTATCTCTCACGAAGAGCTAGAGAATCTATTTAAAGGGTATGGCTGGACTCCGCACTTCGTTGAGGGTAGCGATCCAGAAACCATGCACCAAGCCATGGCCGCCACAATGGAGGCCTGTGTGCTCGAAATTCGCCGCGTGCAAAAAGAGGCTCGCGATAGCGGGAAACCCGTGCGCCCACGCTGGCCGATGATTGTGTTGCGTTCACCTAAAGGCTGGACTGGCCCTAAAGAAGTGGATGGTAAAAAAGTTGAGGGCTTCTGGCGCTCACACCAAGTGCCGATCGGCGATGTAAAAACGCCTGAGCATTTCGCCAAATTGGAAGAGTGGCTGAAGAGCTACAAAACCGCAGAGCTTTTCGATGAGAAAGGGACTTTGCGTCCTGAACTCAAGGCACTCGCGCCTAAAGGCGAACGCCGCATGAGTGCCAATCTACATGCCAACGGTGGCTTGTTGCGCAAAGCGTTGCGTATGCCTGATTGCAAAGATTATGCGATCGAAGTAAAAAAACCGGGCACCACTGTGGCTGAAAATACACGTCCCTTGGGCAAGTTTTTGCGCGACATCATGCGTGACAACATGAACAACTTCCGCGTGTTTGGTCCTGATGAAAATAGCTCGAACAAACTCGACAACGTGTATGAAGTGAGCAAGAAAACCTGGCTCGCGGATTACCTACCAGAGGATGCGGACGGTGGTGAGTTGTCACCTGATGGCCGTGTGATGGAAATGCTTTCAGAGCACACGCTCGAAGGTTGGCTGGAAGGCTATCTGCTCACTGGTCGCCATGGCTTCTTCTCTACTTACGAAGCCTTCGTACACGTCATCGATTCGATGTTTAACCAACATGCGAAGTGGCTGGCAATGTCGAAGGATGTGCCATGGCGTGCTCCTGTTTCATCACTGAACTTGCTCATCACATCGACTGTGTGGCGCCAAGATCACAACGGTTTTACCCACCAAGACCCTGGCTTCCTCGATGTCGTCGTAAACAAAAGCCCAGAAGTCACGCGCATTTATTTGCCGCCCGATGTGAACTGCCTGTTGTCGGTTGCTGACCATTGTTTAAAGAGCACCGATTACATCAACGTCATCGTCTGCGACAAACAGAAACACTTGCAGTTCTTGGATATGGATGCCGCGACTAAGCATTGCAGTAAAGGTATTGGCATCTGGGATTGGGCATGTAATGACCAAGGCTATGAGCCGGACGTTGTTATTGCAAGCGCAGGCGATATTCCAACCAAAGAGGCATTGGCAGCAGTGGTCTTGCTACGCGAAAACTTCCCTGATTTGAAGATTCGTTTTGTAAACGTGGTTGACCTCTATAAGTTAACGCCAGCAAGCGAACACCCGCACGGCTTGTCTGATAAAGACTTTGACAGCTTGTTCACTAAAGACAAGCCTGTGATGTTCAACTTCCACGGCTATCCTTGGTTAATTCACCGCTTAGCTTATCGTCGCAACAACCACAAAAACTGGCACGTGCGCGGCTATAAAGAAAAAGGCAGCATCAACACTCCACTTGAGTTGGCGATTCAAAATCAAATCGATCGCTTTAGCTTGGTGATCGACGTCATTGACCGTAACCCTGCATTGCAAGTTGCCGGTGCACACGTCAAAGAAAAGATGATGAACATGCAAATCGAGTGCCGTAACTACGCTTATGAACATGGTATCGATCTACCAAGCGTAGATAACTGGACTTGGCCGTACTAAACCTCATACGCGATTGGGCTGCGCCATGCAGTCCAATCGCGTGCTATGGCCTTTAAAATGCCCTCCGTTCTTACCATCAACAGCGGCTCTTCCTCGATCAAAGCCAGCCTCTTTGAGGCGGATGGTTCGCGTCTTAATTTCCGCTATGACCATCTCAGGTCGCACGCCCCTGCCTTTGATCAACTGATGACGGATTTGAAAGAGCACCAACCCGACATCATCGGGCATCGTTTTGTTCATGGCGGCGAAATCACCGATCCTGCACGTCTTGTCGATGATGCGGAGCGTGCGCGCTTGGAGAGTATTACCCACCTCGCACCGTTACATTTGCCCGGTAATTTAATGGGCTTAGATTTATGCCGGCAACGTTTTGATGTGCCGCAAATTGCCTGCTTCGATACTGCTTTTCACACCACGATGCCGGAGTTAGCAAAACGTTTACCTATCCCACAAGAACTTGGTCTTCGCCGCTTTGGTTTTCACGGTTTAAATTATGCTTTCATCGCATCGCGACTGCCGGCACTCCTTGGTCAGAGTGCGAATGGAAAGATTGTTGTAGCTCATCTAGGGAGTGGCGCGAGCTTATGTCTAATTGAAAATTTAAAATCCATGGACACCACGATGGGCTATACCCCAGCCGGCGGCATTACGATGGGTACGCGAAGTGGCGATCTCGACCCTGGCGTGATGCTTGAGCTTGCCAAGCGCTTCGATGCTACACAACTGAGCGACATCGTTTTTCATAAAATGGGTTTACTCGCCTTATCGAATGGCGAAAGTAGCGAAATGAGTGATTTACTCAATAGCAATAGCGAGGCCGCAAAATTCGCCGTGAGTTATTTTTGCAGACAAGTACGCGCTTCAATCGGTAACCTTGCCGCAAAAGCGGGTGGCATTGACGCTTTGGTTTTTACTGGCGGCATTGGTGAACATTCTGCCATCGTACGCGAACAGATTTGCGCACCTCTAAGCTTTCTTGGCTTTGAGTTAGATCAAAGCAATAATAAAGCTAGCTCAGTTATAATCTCAAGCAGTAAAAGCAAACCCGTCTTGGTGATTCCTGCAGACGAAGAAGCCATGATTCATCAACTGAGCAATACATTTACCCACTAAAGCAATTTTACGAAATATAAATATGGAAACTCTCTCTCCAGCAGAGCAAGAACGGCGTCGCCACCACCAAATTCGCGGCATTTTTGTTAAAGCCTGCGAGTTGCTTGAGCCTATTGTTGCTGGGAATGACACGATCAAAACGGTTTCAAATTTTGCAATGGCTCACATGGTGCAAGATCACTTCCCTGATCTCACGCCTGCTGAAGCGCATATCGTGGTCGTCACCGTTGAAAAGATGCACCGTGAACAACGCTTGCAAGCCATTCTAAAAAAACAAAGCTGATTGAAAAACAATCAACCTTGTTAAATCAGCCCAAGCTTAGCGGTGAATTACCACCAACTAAGTTATTTTGAATTTATCACCGACTTCACTTTCCATATCTCTTTAGCGTATTGAGAAATTGTTCTGTCGCTAGAAAACTTGCCCATTTTCGCTACATTCAGAATCGATTTCCTCATCCACTCATCCTGATTTTTATACTCCGCCTCAACTTCACCCTGCTTAGCAATATAAGAAGCATAGTCAGCTAAGACAAGATATTGCTCACCATGAGCGAGCAGTTTATCAACTATCGGTTTAAAAAGATCCGGTTGACTTGGCGAGAAGAAACCAGAGCGAATCATATCCATGACTTCACGTAGCTCCCCATTTTTATTGTAGTAATCCATTGGGTTATAGCCATTTGATTTCACGCTAGTCACTTCATCTGTTGTCAGACCAAAGATAAAAATATTTTCCCAGCCAACCTCTTCTCCAATTTCCACGTTAGCACCATCTAAGGTCCCAATCGTCAAGGCTCCATTCAGCGACATTTTCATATTGCCCGTGCCGGAGGCTTCAGTTCCCGCTGTAGAAATCTGCTCAGATAACTCTGCTGCTGGCGCAATAATTTCTGCATTCGAAACATCATAGTTAGGAATGAACACAACTTTGAGTTTGCCCGCGACTTGCGGATCATGATTCACCGTATCTGCAACATCATTAATTAGCTTGATAATGAGCTTAGCAAGGGCATACCCAGGCGCAGACTTACCTGCGAATATTACGGTGCGTGGCACGCACTCCCCTCCCCGACGAATTCGGTTATAGAGCGTAACGATGTGCAACACATTCAGCATCTGACGTTTGTATTCGTGAATGCGTTTAATTTGCACGTCAAACAGTGAATCGACACTCACATCAAGATTCATCCGTTGCTTAATGAGATTCACCAAGCGCGATTTATTGGCTCGTTTTATATCCGCAAATTGCTTACGGAATACTTTGTCATCCGCCAATGGAATGAGCTGTTGCAATTGATCTAGGTCTTTAATCCATTCTTTACCAATGCGCGATGTGATCAGCTCTGACAGCAGAGGATTGGCTTGATTCAACCAACGACGTGGCGTAATGCCATTGGTCATGTTGATGATTTTCCCCGGATAGAGGCGGTCAAAATCTGCAAAAATTGTCTGCTTCATTAAGCGGGTATGAATTGCAGCAACACCATTGACCTTATGACTTCCGACAATCGCTAGGTGAGCCATCCGAATTCGCTTACCGTTTTCTTCACCAATGATCGACATACGCCTAAGCATGTCATGGTCGCCAGGATGAAGATGGCGCACTTCTTCCAAAAAGCGGTGATTGATTTCATAAATAATGCCCAAGTGTCTTGGCAAAATATTTTCAAACATAGCAACTGGCCATGTTTCTAAAGCTTCAGGCATCAACGTATGGTTGGTGTATGAGAAAGTATTACGGGTGATGTCCCATGCTTTTTCCCAAGACAGGTGGTGCAAGTCAACCAAAATTCGCATTAATTCTGCAATTGAAATTGCGGGGTGCGTATCATTTAACTGAATCGCCACTTTATTTGGCAATTCATCGAAGTTGTCATGATCTTTCAGATAGCGCGTCAAAATATCTTGCAACGAAGCGCAGGTGAAAAAATATTGCTGCTTCAAACGCAACTCGTGCCCCATTTGCGTAGCGTCATTTGGATAAAGCACTTTTGATAAATTCTCAGAGCGGTCTTTATCTTCAACAGCTTTAATGTAATTACCTTGGTTAAAGTAACCCAAGTCGAAATCTCGAGATGATTTAGCTGCCCACAAGCGCATGTTATTCACTGTTCGCGTGCCATAACCGGGAATCGGCGTGTCGTGCGCCATCGCCATCACATCATCGGTGTCTGTCCACTGGTGACGAGTAACGCCCTTATCATCTTTGTACTCAGTAACACGTCCGTGAAAATTGACTTGGTACAGCACTTCAGGACGTCCAAACTCCCAAGGATTGCCATAACGCAGCCAGTTATCCGGGTGTTCGACTTGGCGGCCTTCTTCAATGTGCTGCTGGAACATACCGTATTCATAGCGAATTCCATAACCATAGCCAGGTAAATCTAAGGTCGCCATGGAATCAAGAAAACAAGCAGCAAGACGCCCCAAGCCCCCATTGCCCAACGCAGCATCATATTCTTCGTCACGTAATTTTTCTAACTCGATGCCCAAATCTTGCAACGCTTCACGAGCGGGTTTCTCTACTTCTAAATTATGCAGGCTGTTCATTAACGAACGTCCCATCAAGAATTCCATCGACAGGTAATAAACGCGCTTTGCATTCGCTTCGTAATAGCTACTCATCGTTTGCATCCAGCGATCAATCAGACGATCTCGTACTACATAGGCAGCTGTTGTGTACCAATCACGCGTTGTGGCATTAATAGACTCTTTTCCTACCGAATAAATTAAACGCTCATCTAGTGCGGTTTTAATCGAAGCGGTATCAAAGGCTTTTTCTAAATGACAAACGAGTGCTTTTTTAGATTTCATAACCATGGTTGTTTCCTCTTGAATAATTGCCCAATCTATTAAAAAAAATAATCATGTCACGACTCCACAGCCTGCAAACTAGCCCCTAGCAAGCCAATATCAGGGTTTAAAACGATAAACATAGGCAATGTTGACAGTAGATCTTTAAAGCGCCCCTTGTCCAAAAAGGTCTGCATGAAACAACCATTTTGCATTTGAGCGGAAATTTTCGCTGCGATACCACCCGCAATGTAGATTCCGCCACGCGGCAGAGCCACTAGCGCAATGTTCCCCACAAATGCGCCATATATTTGAGTAAACAAATCCAGCGACTTAACCGCTATAGGCTCTTGATGCTCGCTAGCGAATAAAGAAATAGCAGCACTTGCGTCACCCTCTGTCATTGCCGTTATCATTTCAGCGGAGGGAACGGCGCGCTGAGTATCACGTAAAAATTCATAAATAGTCACTAAACCCGGACCAGAAACAATGCGCTCATAGGAAACATGATGGTGACGTTGTTGCAAGTAACGAAGCAGTTCATATTGAGTTTCATCAATTGGCGCAAAGTCGAGATGCCCACCTTCTGATGGATGCACAATATACTTTTCATTTTGCACATTGAGCCACGCCACGCCTAGGCCCGTACCGGCCCCTACCACCACACGCAGACCAAGCCCTTGTTCAACACCTTGCTGTAACGACAACAAATCAGCTTGTTTCATTGCAGCGACACCCAAGCCTACCGCTTCAAAATCGTTAATGAGTTTTATACGCTCGATACCGAATCGCGCCTCCAACTGATCTGCATTAACGACCCAAGGGAGATTAGTCAGAGAGACAACACGGCCAGAGACCGGGCCAGCTAAAGCAAGACAGGCAGCTTTGACATTACTTAGCTTTGCTTCCGCCAAAAAAGTCGCAACAATGTCTTCTAAGCAGGCATGAGCAGCACTTGAATATGATTTACGAAATAACGGCTCACGAACACTCCCCTCCTTAAAAATCTGCAATAAGGTTTTTGTGCCACCAATATCACCAGCCAAATAAAGAGCCATTAATATGCCTGTAAATCTGCGCCTTCTAAATTAAGCGAATGACGCCAGAACTGATCATCACGATCGAATAAACGATAGGTGCCACGAGGCCCCCAGCTACCAGCTGGATAAGTGTTAATGAAGTCTCGCTCCATTGCCCACACCTTCAAAATCGGATCGACTACGCGCCACGCCGCCTCGACCTCGTCAATGCGCAAGAACAGTGACGGATCGCCCTGCATTACATCTAGCAACAAGCCTGCGTAGGCATCAAAATCCTCATCTGTTTCTTTGCGATAAGTTGCATCCAAACTAATTGAGCGTGTGTGCAAATCGAGGCCCGGCACTTTCACCTGCATTTCTAATTTCATGCAATCGTGCGGTTGAATACCGAGCATGATCCAGTTTGGTGGTGGCGGTCCATGACGAGTTCGTTTCAACAAATCTTGTGGGGGCGTTTTGAAGCGGATGCAAATTGCCGAGCTTCCCTCCGCCATACGTTTGCCCGTGCGCAAATAAAACGGTACGCCAGCCCAACGCCAATTGTCGATAAATAATTTCAAGGCCGCATAAGTTTCTGTCGTGCTATCGGGCGCCACACCAGGCTCTTCCAAATATCCCGGCACTGCCACGCCATTAATATTGCCACTGGCATACTGCGCACGGAAGGCATGAGCATGTACCGAATTCTGAGTAATCGGCCGAATCGCTTTTAGTACTTTAACTTTTTCATCACGCAAATGTTCAGCTGCGATAGTCAATGGCGGCTCCATCGCCACTAAGGCCAACAACTGTAACAAGTGACTCTGAATCATGTCACGTAATGCTCCTGCACCTTCGTAATATCCTGCTCGCCCACCCACACCCAAAGTTTCCGACTGGGTGATTTGTACATGGTCAATGTAGTGGTGATTCCAAAGTGGCTCCAGCAACAAATTCGCAAAACGGAACACCATGACGTTTTGCACGGTGCCTTTGCCAAGGTAGTGGTCGATACGATAGATCTGCGGCTCATTTAAGTGTTTGTACAAACCACCTTGCAATGTTTGCGCGCTCAACAAATCGTAACCAAATGGTTTCTCGATGACCACTCGACGCCATCCGCTTTTCTCTTTCAACAATCCTACGTTTCCTAAACGATCAACAATTTCAGGGAACGCTGCAGGACTAACTGACATATAGAAAACCATGTTTGGCGGAAATATTTCATTACCCTCAACCAATTTTTGCAGGCGCTGATAGGACTCCTCTTCGCCTGGAGGAGTGGCGTGGTAATGCATACGCGCACAAAATCGCTCGAGTGCAGTTTTATCTATTCCTTTTGGATAAACAGGCTCTAGTATTTTGACGATTTCAGCAGTCCACTCATCTGGCATTCTGAGTTCGATACTGCAACCAATGATGGCTAATTGAACAGGAAGGCGATTGGCCAATTCCAAGCGAAACAAAGAGGGAATTAGTTTTAAACGACTAAGATTACCTGCCGCACCAAAGATCACCAAGGTACAAGGTTCTAAAACTTTCATGCGCCCACCTCCACTCGTTCAGCCACTGATAACATCGTTCTCATCACAACTAAGCAATCAAGAAGTCTGCTTAACCGCGTGCCCACCAAATGCATTGCGCATGGTAGAAAGTAAACGATAGCCATAGCCTGTTTCATC
The DNA here is from genome assembly GCA_037140475.1 of Gallionellaceae bacterium. Lineage (GTDB taxonomy): Bacteria > Pseudomonadota > Gammaproteobacteria > Burkholderiales > Gallionellaceae > PALSA-1006. The sequence continues at coordinate 35,972 of JBAXEJ010000011.1, read as the reverse complement.
TTGGCTGGTAAAACGCATCTGCAACGCTAAGGTAAGCACAGGAGCTGCCACGCCTTGATCAATCGCCTCCACCACGGTCCAACGACCTTCGCCGGAATCAGGCACATAAGGCGCAATTTGTTTTAATTCTTGATCGTGCTTCAATGCTTCTGCGGTGAGATCTAGCAACCAACTTCTGACCACTGAGCTGTGACGCCATAATTCAGTAATCTGCGCCAAATCTAAATTAAATTCTTTTTTACCTTTGAGCAACTCAAGGCCTTCAGCAAAAGACTGCATCATGCCGTACTCAATACCGTTATGAATCATCTTCGTGAAGTGGCCTGAACCAACAGGGCCAACATGTGCCCAACCACGATCAGCCGCGGGAGCAAGTGCCTGCAGAATTGGTGTCATGGTTTGAGCAACTTCATTCGTCGCCCCCACCATCAAACAGTAGCCATTTTCCAAACCCCAAATTCCACCTGAAGTGCCAGAGTCCATAAAGCCTATACCCTGCTCTGCTAGCCATGCGCCTCGACGCTGACTATCGTGATAATTTGAATTGCCGCCGTCCACGATAATGTCGCCTTTAGATAACTGGGACACTAAAGCGCGAAGTTGTTGCTCGGTGGGATCACCACTCGGCAACATTAACCAAACGATTCGGGGAGAAGTTAATTTTGAAACCGCATCCTCAACCGAAGAGGCTGCGATCATTCCAGATTCCTTATTGAGCTGAGTGACAACATCAGCAGCGCGATCATAACCAACGACTTCGACATTTCCACGGCGCAAGCGACGCACCATATTTCCACCCATTTTGCCTAAACCGATCATCGCCATTCGCATTGCTTTTCTCCCAAAAATTAACTGCTAAATTAATTCACAGCGTCGTAGAATCATACTCTAGCGCATTAATAAATTGGGCAAATATTATGAGCACAGTTAACAATAATTCTTCATTGCAAATTTGCCGTTGGCATTCATTTTCGAACACCACCGTATTAGAAAAATCGGCCGTTACTGAAATTCTTCGCGCGGCGCATGAAGCGATTGAAAATCGCGGCGCTTTTCATATTGTATTGGCAGGCGGCACCACTCCTCGTCGTGTTTATGAACTGCTAAAAACAGCTGATACCAACTGGGATAAGTGGCATATTTACTTTGGCGATGAACGTTGCTTGCCACCAGATCATGCGGACAGGAATAGCTTAATGGCCGCGCAGGCCTGGCTCAATCACATTGCTATTTCTGCAACGCAGATTCACCTGATACGCGCTGAGGAAGGGGCGCAAGTTGCTGCAGAAAAATATGCTGCGCTATTAAGCGATGTAAAAACTTTTGATTTGGTTTTGTTAGGCCTTGGAGAGGATGGACATACGGCTAGCCTGTTTCCAAATCATGATGTGGGTAGCCCATCTAAATCACCCGCGGCACTAGCTGTTTTTGATGCCCCAAAACCACCGCCTCAACGTGTTTCATTGAGCGCTCGTCGTTTGAGTGAAACGAATCAAGTAATTTTTTTAGTAACAGGCAACGGCAAAAAAGAAGCTGTAAAAAATTGGCGCAGTAAAGAAAAAATCCCTGCTTCGACGATTACGCCAAAACAGGGAGTCGACATTTACATTGAAAGTCAGTTGCTCGTTTAATCGTTACCTAATCGACCATTTTCGCTGGTAAGCGCATAAAGTTTTTGTGTACGCTCAGGCGACATTTGCGCCCAAGTGAAACGCCATTCCCAAAAACCTTCTGGCTGTCCCGGCAAGTTCATTCGATTCCCGTCACCCAAATCGAGCACATCCTGTAAAGCATGGATAGCCGTATCAGCCACTGATTGAGAAGCTGCACGAATCAGATCCCAGTTAATTTCGCGACCATCAGTGTGTAGATACTCACAAGCGAATTCACGTTCACGCGGGCTGGCCGAGTTAAACCAACCAAGTGCTGTATCGTTATCATGCGTACCACCATAAACCACCGTATTGTGTTTGTAGTTATGCGGCAGGTATGGGTTATCTAGCTCTCCGCCGAAAGCGAATTGCAGAATGCGCATACCGGGCAAATCGAACTGCTCCAACAAGGCCACCACATCAGGCGTGATGATCCCTAAATCTTCGGCAATAATTGGCAACTTTCCTAAGCTATTTTCAATCGCACTAAATAATTTATCGCCTGGGCCCGGCATCCAACGGCCATTCATTGCGGTAGGCTCTGATGCGGGAATTTCCCAATAGCCAGCGAAGCCACGGAAGTGATCTATGCGCACAATATCCACTAACTCCGTAGTCTTGCGAATTCGCTCAACCCACCAAGCATAGTTTTCTTGCTCGTGCGCATCCCAACGATAAAGTGGGTTTCCCCAGCGCTGACCGGTTTCACTAAAATAGTCAGGAGGGACACCTGCAATCACCGTAGGTAAATGATCGACACCTAGCACAAATAAATCTTGTCGCGCCCAAACTTCTGCGCTTTGATAAGCGATGAAAATAGGAATATCACCAATAATTTGTATGCCGCACTGATTTGCATATTGCTTGAGCTTGCGCCATTGCCGAAAAAAACTCCATTGACTAAAACGCCAAAAGTTAATCTCATCGGCAAGCTCAACCGTTGCTTTTTTGAGTGCCTTGCTTTCGCGCTTAGCAAGGCTGGGCTCCCAATAGGCCCAATCTTCCCAGCTATACTTTTCTGCCAATGCCATAAATAGCGCATAGTCATCTAGCCAAGATTTTTCTGCCTCACAAAATTTTTCAAACTCAGCATGTAGCCGTTTCCCCGCGAAGAATCGCTTGGCTGCGACATGCAGTTGCTTCATGCGGAAGTGATAGACAACTGAGAAATCAACTCGCTTCTCATCAAATGCAACATGGTGCGATAAATCATCAGCACTCAACCAACCGTGCCCACTCAACTCATCTAAATCAACGAATAAAACGTTGCCTGCGAAAGCAGAGCTACTCATGTAAGGGGAATTTCCGGGACCGATGCCACCAAGTGGAAGGATCTGCCATCTCTTCTGACCTGCCGAAACAAGCCAATCTACAAATTGATATGCACTCGCTCCAAAATCACCGGAACCATAAGGCCCGGGGAGCGAAGAAGGATGAAGTAAAATACCGCTACTGCGTGGGAAGTGCATGAAAAAACCTTTCAGACAGTATCTGCGAATAAACTTTTATGAACCGCGGCGCATGGTGCCACCTGCCTCTGCTGCGCCACCGCCCTGACTGATTGGAGAATTTAAATTGGCTGGCACAGGCAACTTTAACAAGCGATAAAGTTGCATTAAGTTGTGACGATACAGGCGATCAAAACTGCTCACTGCTGTTGACGGGTTGTAATCACCAAACCACCAAAACCAATCTGAGCTTTCACAAGAAGCGAGCTGTTTTTCTGCGGCTATTTTTTCTTTTGCGCTTAGTCGCCCCGCTGCCATCACACGGTCATAACTTTGTTTGGCCATACACAACAAATCCCATGCGTGATTTTTATCCGGCGAGCCAATCCAAGTTGAGAAAGTACCATAGACCCAGCTACCTGCCACCAGTCCTGGCAACGTACCATCTTGTGCAAAATTCTTTGCACCTTTTTTATCACGCTGCTCTAAATAGGCTGAGTAAGTCGTTGTACGAATGCTGGGGTGAGCCTCCAACTCTGCATAGAGGTCATTCAAGAAGTGGAAACCATTGTAGGGGTAGTATTCCCACGCATTCTCACCATCCAGAATCACACCGACCAAGGGCACTTCATTTTCAGGTGCTTGATTTGCAATCTCGTCTAGCTTTGAAACAAAATTAATCGCAGCGTCTTTACCGTTCCAATTGGAGTATTCAAAACCAATCAAGTCAGATAAGTAGTCATCACGGAAGAAGCAGTTAACAGAACTCGCCGCCCCTTCTAAACGATAAGGACGATACAAATATTTAGAGCGATCAGGCAGATCACCCACCTTACGTAAGCTATTGGCCAGCACGCCCTCTCCACTCGCAGCCCAACTGCACTTTTGCTCTGCGAGCAATTCAATCAATGAAGTTGAAACCGCTCCCTCGGCAGGCCAAATCCCTTTCGGCGTTACTCCAAAGCGCTCTTTGTGGGTTTTCATCGTGGAAACAATATGCGATTGAACTCGTGTTTTTCCGCCAGGATAATTAGTTGCCAGCGGCAAACTGCTTCCCGGCTCGCATTCTCTGGCGCTATTAAAGTCGAGCAACAATGGCGCTAAGGGATGATAGTGCGGGGTCGCTGAAATTTCGATTTGGCCTGTCTCAGCCAATTTGCGATAGCGAGGAATAATTCCGGAAACCACTTCACCGATCAAATCAAAAACCAATTTACGATCTTCAAAGCTGAAGTTCTCATCCTTACTCAGCATCTGAATGAGTACATCGTGTTCCCGTCTCACTGTTTCACCAAACCACGCTAAGTGATACCACGTTATCAAATCAGCGAGGTACTGCCCGGACAGGTAGGACAACGAAGTACGTCCTCCCGCTTCGAACATTTTAAACAAATCAAAAAGGCGACTATAGGACGAATACGGAGCAATCATTTTTGAATGATTACTACGGAAACAACTGTCGAGAATTAGCTTTCTCTCCTCCAAAGTAACATCATCTAAATTTTCACGAAGCAATAAACGGAGTAAGGGATCTCGAATCTCACCGGTCGCAAATTGCTGTTCATAATCCTCTAACTGATCCAGCAAAATCGGCACAAAATTAACAACCGACTTCATCTTAGGATGTTGCTCAAGATGGTAGGCCATATCCGAATAATCTTTGATTGCATGCAAATACACCCAGGGCAAAACAAAATCACCCGTACTGTAATCACGATAATCAGGTTGATGCATGTGCCACAGGAAAACTAAATTGAGAGGTTTGCTCATGTGAAATCCATTTAAACAAAGAGCACCCCTAATAGGGATGCTCATGGGAGAACTAAATTAAATACTGTTGTTCACTACTTTTTAGCTTTACGAACGCGCCCCATATCTTGCCCCAACATCTCTGGCGTAATTAAGGCGATTCCCTTTTCACTCACATGAAAACGCTTCGCATCTTCTTTTGCGTCGTAGCCTACAACCAACCCATCAGGAATGACGCAGTTTTTATCAATCACTACTCGTCTTATTTTGGCATTGCGCCCCACTTCAACGTTGGGTAGTAAAACTGAATCCTCTACCGTGGTGAAACTGTGTACTTTTACATTCGAATACAACAGTGAGCGCGCAACGGCAGCGCCACTGATGATGCAACCACCTGACACGAGTGAGTCAACTGCGGAACCTCGGCGCTCATCTTCATCAAACACAAACTTCGCCGGCGGCAATTGCTCTTGATGCGTCCAGATTGGCCACTCGTTATCGTACATATTCAAATCTGGAATCACTTTTGTTAATTCCATATTGCCTTCCCAGTAGGAATCAATCGTTCCCACATCGCGCCAATAGGAATTACCACCCTCATCACGCACACAACTATCTTCAAAACTTTGTGCGAACACACGATAGCCCGCCGACATCAGATGAGGAATTACATCTTTACCAAAATCATGTGAAGACTTTGGATCGTCCGCATCGCGCATGAGTTGCTCACACAAAAATTTGGTGTTGAACACATAGATACCCATACTCGCTAAAGAAGTGTCTGGCTTCCCAGGCATAGTGGGAGGATTCGCAGGCTTTTCAGTGAAGGTAACAACTCTACCCTCCTCATTAACCCCCATTACGCCAAAACCCTTAGCATCTTCAACTGGCACTTCGATGCAAGCGACAGTCATGTCGGCATTTTTTTCAGCGTGATAGGCCAGCAATTTGCCGTAGTCCATTTTGTAAACGTGATCACCAGCTAAGATCAAGACGTATTCAGGATTAGTACCACGTAGAATATCCAAGTTTTGAAAAACAGCATCTGCGGTACCGGCGTACCATGATTCTTGCATCCACTGCTGCGCCGGAAGCACATCAATAAACTCACCGAATTTGCCGTTCAAAAAGCTCCAGCCACGCTGAATGTGCTGAAGCAAACTGTGAGATTTATATTGAGTTGCCACGCCTATACGACGAATGCCTGAGTTGACGCAATTAGATAAAACGAAATCGATAATGCGGAACTTTCCGCCGAAAGGAACCGCCGGCTTAGCTCGCCAATCAGTTAATTGATGTAGACGGCTACCTCGCCCACCCGCCAAAATCATGGCGTAAGTATTTTTGGTCATCAAGCTCACAAAACGTGCTTTATCTTGCTGTGACATATCGCTCTCCACCCTTAATTTATCAATGATTTTGACCTTTTTATTGTATCAGAATTTAAAGCAGAAGAATCTGGGGTCTGCAAGACTTTTACAAACAAAAACAATTAAATAACGCTTGCAATTAGAAAACTTCTACCTATAATGCGCGCCTCGCTGCGATGTACTTGCAGCGCTTAGTCCATCGTTTCCTGACCCCTAGCGTCTCCGACATATTGTCGTTCTGATGCGTCTTGTTTTACCGGTTAGCGACGATGTTTTGCGCCGGTAGAGCTCACACCTCTTGCTGAATTTCATTGTGTGGCCACATAGAGCCACGCATGCGCTGTTACTTTTAAATGTAAGGAAAAAACGTGTCTATTGAAAACACAACTGAAGCAACTATTGCTACGCCTATCACTTTTGCAGATTTAAACTTAAACCCAGCCATCCTTAAAGCGGTCGAGGAAAGTGGCTACACCATTCCAACACCAATACAAGCAGAAGCAATCCCAAGCATCATGGCTGGCCATGACTTGATGGCCTCTGCACAAACAGGCACCGGCAAAACCGCCGCATTTATTTTGCCATCCCTACACCGCATCGCCGAGCCTTCAGCTATTCGTAGCAAAGGCCCTCGCGTATTGGTACTTACTCCAACGCGTGAACTCGCCCAACAAGTTTCTGACGCTGCCGCGAAGTATGGCAAAAATATGCGCCTGAAAGTTGTTAGCATCTTGGGTGGTATGCCCTACCCGTTGCAAAACAAATTACTTTCTAGCCCAGTAGATATTTTGGTGGCAACACCAGGCCGTCTAATTGATCACATTGAGCGCGGTCGTATTGATTTCTCCCGCCTTGAAATTTTGATCATGGACGAAGCAGACCGTATGTTAGACATGGGCTTCATCGACGACGTAGAGCGGATTGCTGCTGCCACACCGGCTACCCGTCAGACATTGTTGTTCTCGGCTACGTTAGATGGCGTGATCGGCAATTTGGCACAAAAACTGCTCAAATCACCGAAGCGTATCAGCGTAACTAGCTCGAAAGCAAAGCACGAAAACATCGAACAGCGTTTGATGTACGTTGATGACATGGCACATAAAAATCGCATCTTGGATCACCTCTTGCGTGACACCGAGTTGAACCAAGCACTTGTCTTCACTGCCACTAAACGCGATGCAGATGCATTGGCTGACAGCTTGTCGGCTCAAGGCCATGCTGCTGCCGCTTTGCACGGCGACATGAATCAGCGCGACCGTAATCGTACACTCGTGAATTTGCGTCGTGGTACGGTGCGTGTGTTGGTTGCTACTGACGTAGCTGCTCGCGGCATTGACGTGGCAGGCATTTCGCACGTTATCAACTTCGACCTACCAAAGTTTGCTGAAGACTACGTTCACCGTATTGGCCGTACCGGCCGTGGTGGTGCAACTGGAATCGCGGTTTCATTTGCTTCAAACCGTGATGCAATGCACTTGAAGAAGATTGAGCAATTTACCGGTCAACGCATCGACGCGCACACCATTGCTGGATTCGAGCCAAAATTTAAGCCACGTCCAGCACCAAGTGGTGGTCGTAGCAATGGCGCTCCACGTAGCGGCGCACCTCGTTCTGGTGGTTTTGGCGCACCTCGCACTGGCGGCTTCGGCGCTCCACGCCACACCGCTGAAGGTGCACCTCGCCACCACGCACCGGATAGCCGTCATGGCTTCCCACGTGATGATCGGGGTGGTCAGCCACGTCGTGAAGGACATTCGCATAACCGTTTTGGCGCAAATGCACCCGCTCACACCGGCCATGTAGATGGCAACCGTGCAGGTGCTCCGCGTGATCACAGCGCTGGCAACAGCCCACGTTCAAGTGCGGGCGCAGGCGGCCAACGTAGCGGCGGCTTCAATGCTGGCAACAGCGGACGTACTGGAGCGGGTACCGGTGCTCCACGTCGCTCATCCGGCCAAGGTTTTTCACAAACTCGTAATAGCAACGGCAATCGCTAAAATAGGTTTGCTGAAATGAAAAACGCCCTGAGTAATCAGGGCGTTTTTTTATACTTCAAACAACGGCCATTTATCTTATGGCGAAACCACTCATCTGTGCGCCAAAGCCAGGAAAAGCACTTGCGACACCTGCCCCAAATTTTTTCGCGAGGCGATCCGCAATCCCTTCGTGAGTTGTGTAATCGACAATCTCCTCCGCTTTGATGACATCGCGTGCAACAGATTCAACACTACCCATTTCGTCTGCCAGCCCCAGCTTAATGCTTTGCTCACCACTCCAAAATAAACCGCTAAACATCTCTGGAGTTTCTTTTAAGCGCTTGCCCCGGCCTTGCTTTACCACGTCAATAAACTGCTGGTGAATTTCTGCCAGCATTTTTTTGGTGAATTCTTCGTGCTTGGAGTTACGCGGGGAGAACGGATCCATAAACCCTTTATTTTCACCTGCCGTCATTAGACGGCGCTCCACTCCAAGTTTTTCCATCGCACCTGTAAAACCAAAACCATCCATTAACACACCAATCGAACCCACAATGCTCGCTTTATTCACAAAAATTTTATCGGCTGCGGCTGCCACGTAATAGCCACCAGATGCACACATATCCTCCACCACCACATACAACGGAATATTGGGGTAGAGCGTACGCAAGCGGCGTATCTCGTCGTTGATGTAGCCAGACTGCACAGGACTGCCACCCGGACTATTAATCCGCAAAATCACACCTTGCGTGTGTGTGTCTTTAAAGGCTTCTTGCAAACTTGAGATAATGTTGTCGGCATTGGCATTGCTATCCGCGGAAATTACGCCATTCAAATTAATCAGCGCAGTATGTTTACCACCTGATAAGGCACCCTCTGATTTATCCCCAAACCAGCCCATCACGAGAAAGAGAACAAGGAAAACATAGCCAAGCGTTAGTAGTTTAAAAAAGATGCCCCAATGCCGTGTACGACGCTGCTCTTGTATTGCTGACATGGCCAGTTTTTCCAACACGCCACGCTCCCAATTAGGTAATTCAGACATAATTCACCTCAAATGTAATTACTATTAGTCAATTTAATCAATGCGTTATAAAACTAAGCGTTCGCTTTAAACCATGCGCGCAATGCCACAAAATCATCAACCAATGCGATAGGATTGAGCGCCCTTAATTGCTCTTCTGGATGAGCGCCATGCGTAATGCCCACTGCATCGACACCCGCATTCAGCGCCATTTGCAAATCATGCGTGGTATCTCCCACCATCAAAACACGCTCTGCGGTCAGCCCTAGCTCATCCATAATTTCAAGCAACATTGCCGGATGAGGCTTAGAGAAAGTTTGGTCAGCCGTGCGAGTGCTATGAAAATACTCGTTCATTTGAGTTGATTCTAAAACCCGATTCAAACCATTGCGATTTTTGCCCGTGGCAACGGCGAGCCAATAACCTTTGCCATGTAGCTCAATAATCGTTTCGCGCGCTTCAGGAAATAATGGTATTGCGGCATCTTGCGCTAAAAAATGATAACGATACCTTTGCGCCAAGGCCTCATAACTTGACTCCTCAGCTGTAGGCACTGCATGGCGCAAGGCTTCAACCAATCCCATACCAATTACATAGTTGGCGGCCTCATCAGTTGGCACAGGCAAAGCCAAGTCTCGACAAGCCGCTTGAATGGAAGCCGCGATGATGGCGGTTGAGTCCATCACCGTGCCATCCCAATCAAACACAATTAAATCGTAACGTTTAGCCATTTCACTCTCATGGAAATTCAATCGGCAGAAAAAAAACAACATGCCAATAACGGCATGTTGAATTTTATAAAGCGCGTATTTAATTAACGACGCAAACTGCAAACCCTACGTTAGAAATCCCAGCGGAAGCCTAATGAACCAAAAATTCGCTTAGTCGTAGAAGTTTGTGAAGTTCCTTTCGATGTTGAGTAATCAATACCTAAATCAGCATCTAAACTCAGCGTCTGCGCAACCATATAAGCCACACGAACCATCGGCATATTACGCGCTAGGCTACCGCCATAGTTATCCGTCTGGTTATAGAAGTTCCAAGAAGTATCGAAGTAAAGCTCTCTATCCCAAGACGTACGGTTGTAAATAAAGATCGACTGCGCACTCTTCACATAATCACTCGTGATATAGCTCGTGCCCATTGAGGTCATGTCGGCATCGGAATACAGGTTACTACCGATCAATTGGGCGGTAATGGTTTTATCCAAACCTGAAGCTGTGATTAGTGGGCTATATCCAAGATTGGGGTTTGAACTACAGATTGCAGGCGCAATACCCGCAGCTACGTCAACCGGATCGCAACCTGTCGCTGCCAAACCGTCAATCTTGCTCAATCTAACATCACCACCCAACTGCCAGTTTTTGCTCAACTTCTGCGTCATACCAAACTGAGTAAAGGCCATGCTACCGGTACGAGAAATCGCCAACGCTTTTAGATCAGCTTCTGACAAACCCAAGTCTTTAATTGAAGTCACTAAAGAGCCGTTCAACGCATTGCGTGTGCTCACAGAGGGGCTCTTACGATAATCCGCCATAAAGTTAAAAGAGGTGCCACTTGATTCAACCTGGTAAGTCCCGGTTACGGTTGCAGCATTTAGCATGCTGAAATAAATGTCATAGTCGAGCAAAGCAAACGCCGTCTTACCACCGTCAAAGTAACGATACTCCGTACCAACAGCTCGACGATCTAACACGCCATCAAGCGTCTGATTAATGACATAGGCTGAATAAGGTCCGGACTCAACTCCCGCTCCGTAGAAAACAGGTTGCACTGTTGAGGTGAAATCAACCAACTGACCCGCCACTGCGTTCACGCGAAAATCTTGCGGCGCACCGTACCCTCCTGCCAAGCCATCAAAACGCCCCATCACACCACCGCCACTTGAGGTTTGGCGACCCAATCGAGCAGAGTAATCCGCAGTGCGGTTTTTTACCTCAACATAAGCTGAGTTCATACGATTTCGATCAGCCTTGCCCGGCAAGAAATTCTTGGTGTGAACATCGCGGAAAACGATACGGTTATCGTAGTCTTGGCTAATGTAACGTTGAGTCGCATCTACGTTGGTAATCAGAGAAGACTGATCTTTAAGTGAATAGGTAGAAGTTGTCGATGTGCCATTCCATTGGTAAGTAGATTCAATATCTGTCTGCCCGAAGTAATAGCGCGAAGAAATACCACCTTGGAAAAAGCTTCTTTCCTGAATCTTTTTGACAGGTGTATCCATTTTGGCTGTGGCACCTGATACACGTAGCCCAGCCAAACGCTGTTTAACATTTGACACACCCGGCTCAGTTTTAAACAATTTTAGATAGAGTTCGTACTCGGCTTTAGCTTTGTCTGCTTGCCCGTTACGTTCACGCGACACACCCACCCATTCTTGCGCATCTTGCGAATATTGATTCGGAGGCAACATCAACAACTTGTTAAACGCCTCAATCGCAGCAGGATAATTTTTTGCAGACAAAGCATCACGCCCCGCTGACATTAACTTATAGCCTTCTTGGTTGTTATCCACTGCCGCCACGCCTTCAGATGCTGGCGTTGCATTTGGGTCTTTTACGGGGGGGAGTACGGTAGGCAAGAGTGGCAGAGCACTTTTAGCCACTGGTGCTTCTACCTTCTCCGACTTGATGGTTACGACAAAACTACGGCCGTCAGCAGCAGGGCTCACTTTAAACTCAACATCACGCGCAAACTCGATGACTAGCTTGGGTTGTATTGCTTGGTCGCGAGTAGTTACCTTAAACGCTGGGCTGATTGTCGTTTCGGCTGAAGTACGCACCTCGTTATCCACCCAAGGATCAGACACATTTGAGCTCGGCATACGCTCGTAATAAATCTCCATGAGGCGAGATTTTCCGGCAGGCACGTAGCGTAAAAAATGGACTTGCGTGCTGAGCTTGATTGTCGCCTGAGCGTCGTCACCCACTTGTTGGACACTGACATCCTCAAGTGGAGCCGCTGAAGTTATTGAAGAAAAAGCTAGGCAACAAATTCCTGCAAAAACACTGCTAACTTTTGATGCTCGATTGATTGACATTACTCTCTCCTCGATACTTATATTATTTTGTCTCAACAAGTTAGGTCTGCGCGCACTCGCGCAGGCCTAAACACGCATCAATCCCAACTACCAGCTAACGTAGGCAGTACCTCTTCTGCCCGGACTAGGTAGGTGACATCCGCTACTGTTGCAATCTTGCCCAGCATTACTTCCTTCATGACTACCTAAAGTTTTAGTCTGCGCGGAGCTGAAGGCGTACGTGCGGGAAGAGTTGTGGCACGATTTGCAGGTTGTAACCGCAAAATTACTGTGCAACGGTTGCCCCGTAATATGGGTTGTTGACGCACCAGCATGACATACAGTACAGCTCGCCGTTATCGATCCTGTATGATTTGCAGGCGCTCCGCCCAATGCGCCCGACCAAGTCGTCGTCCCAATATGACACTGAGAGCAGTCATTAGAGCCTATAGCAACGTGTCCAGATTTTTGGGCAGTACCTGTTGCTCTTGAGCCGTTATGACAAGTAGAGCACGTGCCACTGCCATGAGGGGAATAAACAGCACCAGACCAACTTGAATAGCTATGGTGGCAAGATTCGCAACTCAAGGACGCGTTTTGTGCACTATGGGCAAACGCTTCTGGTGAGGTTCCAGCAATCGCCGTTTTAACATACGCCGCGCCCTCGCCACCAGTTACGTGGCAAGTCACACAAGCAGCAGTGTTACCAAAGTGGTTCCAGTTGGCTGGCAACCAAGCAAAAGTTCTGTGGCAAGTATCACAAGACTTTGTCAGTTTATTTCCTGTATTGTGGCTTGCAGCTCTACCGGTTGAAATCACGCCGTTATGACAGGTTGTGCACTGCCCAGCAACCGCTTTCCCGTGGTTGTATCGAGCTCCGTAGAAGGTAACCGCATTGGTATGGCAGACCTCACAGGGCTCAGTGGTAACTAGGTGTTTAAGTGACTTAGGTGTAGCTACAACGCGCATGCCCTTGGTGTGGCATCCCGCGCAATTTTTGGGTGTGCCTTTAAAGATACCTGCCACGTGACAAGTAGCGCATTCCACCGTGCTGTGTAATCCGAGCAGCGGAAAACCAGTAGACAAGTGATTGAAGTCACGCGCGGTTCGTTCGGTTTGAGTTTTATCGCCAGCATCTGTTTCGGCCGCTGTAGCGAACATCGAGAAAAGTGCAATGGTCAGCATGACTAGCATTGTCAGCAGCAGTTTTTGCTTTGCCACCAAATCATCTAATGTAATTCGTTTCATTTTCTTCTCCTCGAAATATTACCTACTGAACGATCTCTAGCGAATCGCATAAGCCAATTCACTTTTTTGCAAAACCATATTAACAAGCCTGCTTAATCAAGCTAAAGCCCACCCGTCTGTTATCAAAATCACCCGCCAATACTACTTTTTACCTAACGAGCGCATCAAATTTACCGACAGGCGGCAATCTTAACGACCTGACCCTACCCTCAGTTCTTTCCACTTATCACCAATATGACAACGATCACATTGCGGACCAAAATCTCCGTTGTGTACATCTTCTCGGTCATGGCAACCACCACAGGTCTGTGAAGCGCGCACTTTTTTCTCCATTGGCCGATCGTGGCAACGATAGCAATTTGGGATGTTCTTATGTGGCCCATTCAACTTGAAGCGAGTTTTGTCATGATCAAAATCCCACGACTTCCAGCTTCGTACGTTATGGCACTCTTGGCACTCCGTACCAAAACGACGCTTGTGAATCTTGGTATCGTCTTTCTCATGGCATGACCAGCAGTCAGACTTCGCATCCTTAAAGGTCACCGCAGCGTGACACTTCTTGCAGTCTTTCTCTACAAACGCATGCCCTCCCAACAAGGGGAACTTGGACATGGTGTTGTGCTTGAAGGTGGTTGTCTTCCAATCTTTTTCGTTATGGCAAGTTTCGCACTTCTTACCCTCTTGCCCTTTGTGCTTGTCATCTTTTTCGTGGCACGAGAAACAATCCATTTGCAACTTGTCTTTATATAAATCGCCCTTATGGCAACTTACGCACTTCAAAGGCGATTGATGTTTGCCCAATAACGGAAACTTAGTTTTTCCATGATCGAAGTGAATTTCCTTCCAGCCCTTCTCGACGTGGCAAGTCTCGCACTTCGTTCCAAAGTTACCTTTGTGTGCTTTGTCATCGTCTTTTTTATGACAGGACACACAAGTCGTCTGCAACTTATCTTTGTACAAATCTCCTTTATGGCAAGTCACACATTTCACGTCCTTGTGCTTTGCCAGTAATGGATACTTGGTTTGCTTAGTGTGATCAAAAAGAATTTCTTTCCAATCGCGTTCGGTGTGGCAGGTTTCGCACTTAGGACCAAAATTACCCTTGTGTGCTTTGTCATCGTCTTTCTTGTGACAAGACAAGCAGGTCATCTGCAATTTGTCTTTGAATAAATCACCTTTGTGACAGGCCACACATTTCACTGGCGCGCGATGCTTTCCTAACAACGGAAATTTAGTTTTCTTTTCATGATCAAAAAGAATTTCTTTCCAATCACGTTCGGTGTGGCAAGTCTCACACTTAGGCCCAAATTTAGCTTTATGGGCTTTGTCATCGTCTTTCTTATGGCAAGAGAAACATAGCTTCGGTGTGTCTTTGTACTTCTTGTCGATGTGGCACTTATCGCACTTCACTTCATCGTGCTTGCCCAGCAACTTAAATTGGGTCTTGTTGTGATCAAACTTGGTTGTCTTCCAGTCTTTTTCAGTGTGGCAGGTCTCACACTTAGGGCCCAGTTTAGCTTTATGCGCTTTCTCATCATCTTTCTTATGGCAAGAGACGCAAGTCATCGCTAGGTCTTTGTACTTGCCATTGATATGACACTTGTCGCATTTCACATCAATGTGCTTATCCAGCAGTTTGAATTTGGTTTTGCTGTGATCGAAATTGGTTGTTTTCCAATCTTTATCAACGTGGCACTTCGCGCAGTCGGTACCTAAACCACCTTTGTGCTTGTCATCTTTTTTGTGGCAACTATTACAAACCGAAGGCGCTTCGCTGTATTTCTTGCCTTCGACGTGACAATTTTTGCACTTAACTTTTTCGTTAAGATGCCCGCCCTTCAAAACGAAATCAGTTTGCCCGTGATCAAATTTGGTGTTATCGAAAACAATGATCTTCGCGTCACGGCCTTTATGGTCGGTGTGGCACTCTTTGCATTCTTTTTTCTCTTGCAGACGTCCGTGATAACCACGCTTTTCGTTCACGTCTTTAATGACATCTTTATGGCACACGCCACAGAGGCCGGGCTGAGCAGCTCGGTCAAATTTTTTGTGGCATTTGTCGCAGTTTTCTTCTTCTTTCTGGTGTGTCTTATGCAAAGGCCCAGGCGAGCCAACGCTGGCCTGGGCTAAGTTAATACTTAGTAAGCTAATCAGTAAAAAGAAAAAAAGCCGCGTCAACTTAACCATAAATTAATCCGAACAATTACATCAACACCGCTAAGGCCCAGTACACATGATAAAAAGTGGCGAACACCATCATGTAAACCAGCGGAATGTGAAAAATATGCCAGTAAGAAAATAGTCGCTCGTAAGTATGAAACTGCGCGGCATCACGCACCGCATTCACAAACGAAACAATAAGCTCTGAGTATTCCGCATACATTTTTTCTAAGCTGTTATTTTGTGAAGCCGTAAAATTTTTCTCTCGAGCCTGATCGTGCATCACAACATGCAACTGTTTCACCAATGCTTGCTTTAACTGATGAGCACGATAGCCAATGGCAGCAAACTGCACCAACCCCAACTTACCCGACTGACTATTAGCCTCGGCATAGGTTTTGAAATCGGCCATCTTTTTTTCAATTTCCGGCGCGAAGTTGAAGGTAGACTTAACATCGCCTGACTGCTCCAGTGACGCCTTAATTTCATTAACGGTTGCTTGACGACCATACAAGCCATGGTGAATTTTGGTATAGAAAAAACGTCCAAACGTGCCACTACCTGAAACCAGTAACATGCACAGAATAGCCACCGCCGCATTGACTGAGCCAACGGGGTGAAAGTAGGGAATGTAAACGTGATAAGTGGAGTGAAAAATAATGGTCAATGGGCCCAAAATCCCCAGAACCATGTGCCATTTAAACCAAGTAGGAAGAAGACCTAAGCCATGAAAGAGTTTAATTCGCTTGCGGAGCGGATATAGCAGGAGCGTCATCATCATCAAACCGCCAGCCAACCCCAAGTTAAAGCCCAAATCAAAAAGCTTGTCGCCTGGGGTATATAGCGTCTGGTCATGAACTACAAAATAGCCACCGATGGTAATCGTAGCGACAATTGCTAAGAAAATTCCCCACGCATGGTTATTTTTGGTTTCTCTAGATTTGCGTCGGTCTTGTGACGAAGCTGAAGCAATATCTGAACTCAACACTCTCTCCTAAATTTTTTGCATTTGTTCTTTGAACCCAGATAATCCATTACTAATGTTGGTCAGGCTTTAGCCATGCATGATCGGATAAACAACCGAGCCACAACACATTCAGATTATCTTTTCTCGTATCGCTATTCTCATTAGGTACTGATTTCACAATTACGCGGTTATTTTTTTGCCATGCTTGCATTCTTGGGGTCTTACCTTAAGCAAACCTTAAGCGGCATTTATTAATCTATTTTTATTCGATGGACATAGTAATCTATATTAAACATAATTTGCCAAGTTGACGTAGCAAAAGTGCCACACAACTCATACACCTGAATTGCACTCGGTTATTCATGGCGTTAGCTTAAAAAACAATTTGTTCAACTAATACGAAAATTTCATCATGCAAAATTACGATTTTTTGATCTACCTAGCGCCACTCGTTATCGTGCTGTTTTTTTACATGAATGGCCGAAAAAAAGAAGAAGCAGCAGCCACTGAGACACTCGTTGAAAACGTAAAGGCAGGTCTCACTGAGCCCCCCTCTCTTCACCCACTTATTGACCCGCAAAAATGCCTCGGTTCTGGCACCTGCATTTCCGCCTGCCCTGAAAGCGCCATCGGCATGATTCATGGCAAAGCGGTGTTAATTAACCCAACTCATTGCATTGGCCACGGCGCCTGCGCGGCCGCCTGCCCGCATGAAGCAATTACCTTGGTATTCGGTACGGAAAAGCGCGGCATGGACATCCCTCAAGTTGACCCGACTTTCGAGACCAACGTACCCGGTATTTTTATTGCCGGTGAGCTCGGTGGTATGGGCCTAATTCGCAAAGCAGTAACGCAAGGCAGCCAAGCAATTGATTCTATTGCCAAACTTAAAGGCGGCACCCCACCTTACGATGTCATCATCGTTGGTGCAGGCCCTGCGGGGCTAGGTGCAACCTTAGGCGCGATGGAAAAGAAATTGCGCTACATCACCGTCGAGCAGGAAACCTCTCTGGGTGGTGCGATTTTCCAATACCCACGCAATAAAATTGCGATGACCGCTCCTGTCAAATTACCCATTATTGGTGAAATGCACTTCAAAGAAGTTAGCAAAGAAAAATTGCTTGAATTCTGGCAAGGAATCGTTTCAAAAACAGGAATGAAGCTCAATTTTAATGAGCGCATGGAAACCATCACCAAGACAGACAAGGGGTTTATCGTTAAAACGGCTAAGGCCTCTTACGAAACTCGCGCAGTTTTACTGGCAATTGGCCGTCGCGGCACACCACGTAAACTAGGCGTGCCCGGCGAAGAGCAACCTAAAGTTGTGTATCGCTTAATTGACCCTGAACAATATATGAACATGCACGTTGTCGTGGTCGGTGGCGGTGATAGCGCGCTTGAAGCGGCCATGGCGATTGCAGATCAGCCTGGCACAACCGTAACTTTATCGGCTCGCGGCGACCAATTTGGCACTGCGTTTGGCATGTCAAAACCGAAAAATCGCGATCGCTTGCAGGCAATGTCGGATGCAAAAAAACTCACCATCTTGCTGAAATCGGGCGTCAAATCGATTGAAAAAGACAATATCACGATGAAACATGGTGATCAGGAAGTGACTATTCCAAACGATGGTGTAATCGTCTGCGCAGGCGGTACGTTACCTACACCATTCCTCAAAGAAATTGGCGTGATGGTCGAAACCAAGTTCGGCACAGAGTAATCGTTTTCATTGCTAATCGGTGCGCCTACGCCTAGCATGGCGCACCATGAAAACACCTCACACTCAACAATGGCTGATTTACTGCCGCGCCGGCTTCGAGCGTGATTGCGTCGAAGAAACTCAGGCCAAATCCATCGAAGCAGTTGAAAACTCTGGCTTTGTCGTCCTACAAGGCAAGCCGCATTTAGATTTTTCGCAACTTGCTTTTGCACGCCAACTCATTTCGATACAGGGTGAAGTTAAAGAACTACCAGAAAAAGATCGACTTACACCACTTCTCGCGGCGATTCCTAGCTCCCCCGAAAAGTTCAGCGCTTTATTATTAGAAGTACCTGATAGTAATGAAGGCAAAACACTCTCCGGCTTTACGCGTCGGTTTCAACCCTTGCTAGAAGCCAAGTTACGCGAAGCTGATCGTTTGGTTGATGATGCGAGTTTGCCTCGCTTACATCTCTTTTTTCCTGATAAAACCCGCGCCCTCATTGGCACGAGCGAACCGCATAACAGTTGCGATGCGCTTAACGGTATTCACCGCGTTAGCATGGCACACGACGCACCGAGCCGGTCTTATCTCAAACTCGCGGAGGCTTTTGAAGTCTTTCTTGATGCAAAAGAAAAGTCGCAACTACTCAAACCGAACATGACTGCAATTGATTTAGGTGCTGCGCCTGGTGGCTGGACATGGCAGTTGGTGCAACGCGGATTTAAAGTGACTGCCGTGGATAATGGCCCACTCAAAGGGGCTGCCGCAGCTCACCCTTCAATCAAACATTTGCGCAAGGATGGCTTCAGCTTTCGCCCACAACGACCCGTCGATTGGCTGGTGTGCGACATGGTCGAACAGCCTCAGCGCGTTGCCACATTGATGGCTGAATGGTTTGTGAATGGCTTAACGCAACACGCAATTTTCAATCTGAAACTACCCATGAAAAAACGCGTGGTGGCCTTAGATGCTGCGCTCGAAATTATTCGCACGGCCTTAAGCAAAAAAGGAATCAAACATTCCTTAAAAGCTAAACAGCTCTACCACGACCGCGAAGAGGTCACGGTATTTCTCAGCAAGGCAAAGCGCGCTTAAGCTTCAATATCAATGTGCTCCACGACATCGCCTTCCCTCACATTGTGGTGGCGACGATCAATCCCCGAACGGAGCTCAATTAATACCTGCTGATGATTCAGGCGCCGACAGGCTTTGCGACGATCAGTTGCAACTTGATCTCGATGTTGTTCAACTTGATGCAACTCAGGTTGCAATGCCGCGTGCCTATCAATATTTTCAATCGGTTGATCACGAGGATGGACTGGTTTCACTGCGTAAACCGCAGCCAAACCCGTCACCTGCCGAATAAACGGGCTTCTCGTTGCGGTCGGAATATCAGTCACGTAGCGCATGACACCTCCTTAATGGACAGCTTACAACCTTTATATCGGCATAAATTGCTAATTATTTAGGGGCGACGTCCGGCAAATTGGGATGCGAGTCATGCATTTTGATGCGCGACACATACCAAATAGCTAATAAGTTGGCCGTGATCGCCACATAACCCACATTCTGATAGCCCTCGACATAACCACTACTCTGCTGAGTAATCATAAATCCGCTGAGTGAAGCCGCCAAGCCCATCGCCAACGATTGCACGGTGGCATTCAGTGACATGAAAGTACCACGTAACTTGGGTTGGGCTGCCGAGGTGATAATCGCCATCGCCGGAATAAATCGTCCCGACACCAACACAAAGAATAGCGTTGTACAGACTATCCATAGCTCTAACGAGGCATTTTGAATATGCGTCACCGCCAAAAGCGGCACCATCGAAGCCAAGGCAACAATGCGATACACCTTAACTTTGCCACTCACGTCTGCCCAGTGACCAATAAGACGTGCCGTTACCAACGTGGCCGCGCCACCCACTAAATAGATGTAAGCAATGTCATGCTGGCTGATCAAAATATTGTTCACCGCGTACACCGTTAAATAGGGAATAACGGTAAAGCCGGAAAAAATGATCATGGCGGATAGTGCCATCGCATGCCAATGGTTTGCATCACGCATCACGGCAAACATGGCAGAAAAGGGATGGGCGAGCTTTTCTTGACTAAGGTGATGACGTAATTCAGGGAGGACACGCCAAGCAATCGCCATAAAGATTGCCGTGAGCACTACAATGAAAAAGAACGGTGCGCGCCACTCAAAGTAACTTGCCAACCAAAGCGAAAGCGGTACACCCGCCACGGTCGAAAATGAAAAGGCCGCGGACACAATGCCGCTTGCCTTGGCACGACGTGAAAAAGGAATCACATCGCCCACCATGGTTTGCACCAGTGCGCCCAATACACCACCAAACGCACCTGCCAAACCTCGCGCAATCATCAAGGTGAGATAGCCGGGTGCTAGACCACAGGCAAGCGTGGCTACGCCAAATAGAGCAAAAGTCACTATTAACAATGATTTGCGCTCAAATCGATCGATGAACGTCGCCGCCAATAAGCCTGAAAAAGCAGCGCTGAAGCTATAAGATGCAACCAGCAAACCAAATTCATGGGTGGTAATGCCCAAATCCCGCATCAAAATCGGACCGAGCGGCATCATGATCATGAAATCTAAGACATGGCTAAATTGAATACCTGCCAGCGTCAGTAATAACGAGCGCTCGGAAAAGTGCGCTTTTGTGGTCATGCTGCTTTATCCAATTTATCGAGAAATCCTTGTAGCTCAGGGGGGAGCGGCGCAGTGATTGTCATCGGTTCACTTGTGAGGGGGTGTTTAAAGGCAATGCTATGTGCATGCAGAAACATGCGCTTAAGCCCTTGCTTCATAAGTTCTTTATTTCTCGCAAAGTCGCCATATTTATCATCCCCTGCAATCGGAAAGCCCAGATGAGAAAGATGCACGCGAATCTGATGGGTACGACCCGTTTTGAGCTGAGCTTCCAGCAAAGTGAAACTTTCCCAAGCCTTTTGCAGGGTGAAAATGGTGTGAGAGACCATGCCGTCTTCTCGCACCATCACCCGTTTTTCGCCTTGTGGCGTGTCAAATTTGTGCAGCGGCAACTTTACATGCTGTTTCACATTCTTCCATTGCCCCAAGACTAAGGCGAAATAGCGCTTATCGCTGTTCCCCTCGCGCATAATCTCATGCATCGCAACCAACGCAGAACGCTTCTTCGCCAGCAACAAAACACCCGAAGTTTCCCTGTCTAGCCTATGCACCAGCTCTAAAAACTTGGCTTGTGGGCGGGCGCTACGTAACTGTTCAATTACCCCGAAGCTCACCCCACTACCGCCATGCACTGCCGTGCCACTCGGTTTATTGATGATTAATAAGGCATCGTCTTCATATAAAACAGGAAACTCCACCGCTGGCACATATTCGCGATGCTCAGGCTCGGCCACCCGAACAGGTGGCACTCGTACCAGATCACCCAACTGCAAGCGATACGTTTGGTCGATGCGTTTTTTGTTTACCCGCACTTCCCCACTACGCAAAATTCGGTAGATATGGCTCTTCGGCACCCCTTTGAGGTGCTTACATAAGAAGTTGTCGATACGCTGCTCGCAGCTACCCTCATCGATTTCAACCAAAGTTACAGATTCTTTGCCTAAACCATTCATTTTGAATATACTTCGCGCCGCGCGAGTTAGGTAATGGGAGCGGGATGTTAAGTTATTTTTTCCCCGCTAGCGTAGAAAGGCAGATGTGCCGCCGCACCATTCCACCTACCGCCATCCGGTTAATGTCACTCACCGGGATAAGCAGTGATGGTAATTGATTTACGCGCTCTAGGCATCCGGGATTTTGGATACCGATAGAATTTAGCGTGTCGCCTTTATGACAAAACTAGCGACACAATTTTTTGACAAGCACACCGAGAACACTACCTTGCACATTCGTTGGAACCTTAATCTCAACACTGTTTGCACGACCCCAAATCTCGATCGCGGTTAACCGCGTGTCGCTTTGTCCTGCCCGTGTCTGAGCGCGGGAAAGAAGAAAAATATGAAACGCATGCTATTCAATGCGACGCAGCCGGAAGAACTTCGCGTCGCCATTGTGGATGGTCAAAAACTAATTGACCTCGACATTGAAACCGCCGGTAAAGAGCAACGCAAGAGCAACATTTACAAAGCAGTTATCACCCGCATCGAGCCCAGCCTAGAAGCCTGCTTCGTCGAATACGGCGGTAACCGCCACGGATTCCTCCCCTTTAAAGAAGTTTCCCCACAGTTTTACCAATCTGGCGCAAGCGGCCGTTCTTCCATCAAAGAAGCGCTTAAAGAAGGTCAAGAACTTCTCGTTCAAGTAGAAAAAGACGAGCGTGGCAACAAAGGCGCAGCGTTAACCACCTACATCAGCTTGGCCGGTCGTTACATCGTTTTGATGCCGAACAACCCAAATGGCGGTGGCGTATCTCGCCGCATCGAAGGTGAAGATCGCAACGAACTACGCGATGTTTTAGCGCAGCTCGAAGTACCTCAAGGCATGAGCATCATTGCTCGAACCGCGGGTATTGGTCGTAATCTTGAAGAATTGCAGTGGGACTTAAACTACCTCAAGCAATTGTGGGATGCCATCGAGGGTGCTGCCAAATCTGAAAAAGCTCCGTCCCTGATCTATCTTGAAAGCAGCTTAGTGGTTCGCGCGATTCGCGATTACTTCAACCCAGAAATCGGCGAGATTTTGATCGACACCGACGACATCTTTGAACAAGCTCAAGCATTTATGAGTACCGTGATGCCGGACAATGTCAATCGCATCAAGCGCTATCACGACGATGTGCCACTATTCTCGCGCTTCCAAATCGAACACCAAATCGAATCTGCCCATGCACGTCAGGTAAACCTGCCGTCTGGTGGTGCGATCGTGATCGACCACACTGAAGCGCTCACTGCCATCGACATCAATTCCGCACGTTCCACACGCGGTAGCGACATCGAAACGACTGCTTACAACACCAACCTTGAAGCAGCAGACGAAATTGCCCGTCAAGTACGTTTGCGCGACTTAGGTGGTTTGATTGTCATTGACTTCATCGACATGGAGTCAAGCAAGAACCAGCGCGATGTAGAAAATCGTTTGCGCGATGCGCTACGTTACGACCGTGCTCGTGTGCAAACCGCTAAGATTTCACGCTTCGGTTTGCTTGAGCTTTCACGTCAACGTCTTGCACCAAGCTTGGAAGAAGGCAGCTTCTCGCCTTGCCCTCGTTGTAACGGTATTGGTCATATTCGCGGCACCGAGTCTTCAGCACTGAACATCTTACGCATCATCCAAGAAGAAGCGATGAAAGACAGCAGTGCAGCTATTCATGCTCAAGTGCCTGTTGATGTTGCTACCTTCCTGTTGAATGAGAAACGTGCTGACATCCACCGCATCGAATCTCGTTTGAAGGTGAATATCACGCTGATTCCCAATCCTCACATGGAAACTCCGCATTACACGGTCAACCGTTTGCGTCCTGACGACATCACTGCGGAACACATGCAAGCCAGCTACAAGTTAGTTGAAAAACCAGAAGAAACTAAAGTGGCAACACCTGCCACTGCGGAAGAAACCAAAGCTCAACGCCCTCAAGCAGCGGTTAAGGGAATTACTCCAGCTCAACCCGCACCAAAGCGTGAAGAGAAAAAAGCAGAATCCACTTCAATTTTTGGCAAACTGTTTGGCTGGTTATCTGGTTCAGGTGAAGAAAGCAAACCCGCTGAGCCGGCTAAAGCACGTCCGCAACATCCACGCCGCGAACGCGATGGCAACCGCCCAGAAGGAAACCGTCAACGCAATAAACCGCGTCGTGACCGTGAGGATGCGAACACCCCACGCACAGAAAGCGCCCAGCCCAACAAAGCTCAGCAACAAGAGCCTCGTGGCGAGCGTCAGCCACGCCCACCCCGCCCAGCGCCGACTGAAAAACCAGTTTTAGAAACCAGCAAACCTGTTGTCGCTAACGAGCCAAATGGTGAAGAAACAGGTAACGCTGGCCAAGGACGTAAACGTGGTCGTCGTGGCGGCCGTCGTGAGCGTGAGCGCCGCGAAGAAATGAATGGCGTCCAAGCTGTCAGCAAAGAGGTAAACGCTAATTCCTCAACTGCAAATGAAGCACTCACTGAAGTTGTCGCGCCACAAGCGGCTGCAACTGAAGTTAAGCCCATGCCAGTAATAGAGGTTGTGGAAAGTTTAGTCGCTTCAGTTGCCACAGAAGTGGCGGTAGTGGCACCTGTAGAAGCGTTAGCAGAAACTGTAACAATTGTTGAGCCAGTTGCCGCAGCTATCACTCCTGTGATTCAAAGCGCTCCCGTTCAAGCTAATATCGCGCCCGATCTCAATGCGGCAGGTTTAGTGATGATCGAAACTGATCCAAACAAAGCGGTGAATGTTGTAGTGCCTCAGGAAAGTAGTGCGCCAGCTCCACGTCGTCGCGCGCGTCCACGTGAAGTTTACACCGCGACAAATAATGAGCCGCTGGTGATGATCGAAACACAAAAGAAATAAATTGCAGTAACAAATAAAACGCACGGTGAAAATCGTGCGGTTTTTTTTCGCTAACTATTTTTGTCTACGCTACTCAAGTTGGTTAGATTTGACTTTAGCTGTTGAACTTCCCGCCATCCAAAGCCACTTGTCCATCGAGTCATAGCCAGCAGGCAAATTCGGGCGCCGATCACTTCCTAAACTTTAAACTTATCCATGACAAAACACGTAGGCATACTCACTTCCGGCGGCGACAGTCCCGGCCTTAACGCAGCCATTCGCGGTGTTGGTAAAACGCTGTTAAGCCACTATGGAATGCATATGATCGGCTTTCGCGATGGCTTTCGGGGCCTGATGGAAAACCGCGTGATGCGACTGGAGCCTTCCGATTTGTCCGATATTTTGACCCGAGGCGGCACCATACTGGGCACCAGCCGAGACAAACCTCATCGCATGCCGGTGGGTGGAAAAATGCTCGACATGACTGATGTCATCGTCGGTAATTATCATGCCAATCATTTAGATGTATTGGTTTGCCTAGGCGGCGGAGGCACGCTAAAGAACGCGCTACGTCTTAAGGAAAAAGGGCTAAACGTCATTACCTTACCCAAAACAATCGACAACGACATCATGATGACTGACACGACCTTTGGTTTTGATACTGCACTCGGTATCGCCACCGATGCCTTGGATCGCCTGCACAGCACGGCACACAGCCATCACCGCATCATCGTAGTGGAAATCATGGGGCACAAGGCGGGCTGGCTAACACTGGGCTCTGGCATTGCGGGTGGGGCGGACGTAATTTTGATTCCCGAAATTCCATATTCTGTTGAAAGCATTGTCGAGGCAATCAAAGAGCGTAGTCGCAGTGGCAAAAGTTTTAGCATCGTGGCGATTGCCGAAGGCGCAATTTCAGTAGAGGAACATAAAGCGCTGCTGAAAAAAGCCAATTCTAAACGCAAGGTCGACAAACAGCCGGTAGCCGAACTGCAATACGCGGAAAAAACCGTGCGCCTAGCCAAACAGCTTGAATTACTGACCGGATTGGAATCTCGCATCACCATCTTGGGACATTTGCAACGCGGTGGTATTCCTTCTGCTGCTGACCGCTTGCTCGCCACCCGCTTGGGCTCAGCCTGTGCAGATATGATCGATCAGGGACTCTATGGGGTGATGGTGGCTTCGCGCGGCGATGACATTGAGCCGGTACCGATCGAGGACGTGGCCGGAAAAACCAAACTGGTGCCGGTCGATCACCCTTGGGTAAGGAGTGCAAAAAATATCGGCATTAATCTTGGCGATTAATACTCATCGGTTTGTGAATGTGAAAAAGATGAGTATCTAAACCAACTAATATCAATAACGCTCTACTCTGCCTCTGCAACTGCAGAGTAGAGGCAACCCATATGCAGCTCTGTTACACCGCATTACTACTTTTACGCCAGAGGAAGTAAAGCAGTGGTATCACTAGCAGCGTTAGTGCGGTAGAGGCGAATGTTCCGAAAATAAGTGATACAGCCAACCCTCCAAACACGGGGTCAGTCACCATAATCGCCGAGCCTAGAATGATTGCTAAAGCAGTCAGCAAAATGGGTCTGAAGCGTATCGCTCCCGCTTCGATCACGGCTTCTTCGACAGTACATCCGCGCTCTTCATGCTCAATGATGAAGTCAATCAGAAGCAATGAGTTTCTCACCACTATGCCCGCCAACGCGATCACCCCGATCATTGACGTTGCTGTGAAAGCCTGATCTGTAACCCAATGACCGGGAAATACGCCAACTAGTGTCAGCGGAATTGCGCCCATTACGATTAAAGGAATCACGAACGATTTGTAGTAGCCAACTAGCACCAGATAAATCAGTACCAGCGCCACAATGAAGGCGCTCCCTAAATCGCGGAACACATCCAAAGTGAGTCGCATCTCACCGCCCCACAACACTTGGTACTTGGAGAGGTCATTGGGTTGTGTTTCATTGAACCCCAAGTTGGCGGTGGTGAAATGCTCACCGGCCAACGTTTTGTTATCTAGCATCTTATCTAACGAAAGCACCGCATAGACTGGACTGGAGCGTAGCAACTCTGCCCCAACCATCACTACTTGATGTTGATCTCGGTCATAAATCGGTTTGGCGGCGACAACACGTTTCATGGTGGCGATCGACGATAATGGCACTTGCTGCCCCATGACGTTAACGACTGTCAGAGATAGCACTTGGTTAGGCGATTGACGCTCTGAACGAGGCAGACGCACTAACAAGTTGATCGGCTCTCTGGCATTTTCGATGTGCAAGGCACCCAGCGAAAAACCACTGACATAATCATGTACTAACTTGGCAACCTGCGCCGGAGCAATGCCCGCAAGCGCGGCCTTTTCTGCATCTACTTGCAGCTCATAGCTGTCTAATGATGCGGTTACTGAGTCGTCTACATTGATAATGCCATAAACTTGGTTAAAGTCTTCCTTGACGGCTGCCGCCGCTTCTCGCAGTTTGTTGTAATCAGGGCCATATAATTCTGCAAGGATTTGCGCTTGCACCGGCGGTCCTGGTGGCGTCTCATACAGTTTGATCTGCGTATCAGGGAACCTTTTTCTGACTGCCCTCAATGTTTCATTCAGTTTCGATACGATCTCGTGTGAGCTTTCCGAACGATCATATTTATCCACTAAGTTGACACGAATCTGTGCCAGATTTGTACCTCTTTTCAGAATGTCACCGCGCACCAGTGCTGCAAAGTCTACCGTGGCGGCAACACCGAGGAAGGTTTGATAGTCGACAACATGCTGTGTATGGGCAAGAACATCACCCACTGCACGAGCCACTTCATCAGTACGTGCCAATGCAGTTCCCGCTGGAGTGTCTACCTCAAGCAAAAACGTGTTGGTGTTATCGTTCGGCAACATTTTTAGCTCCACGCCCATAGCGGAGAGTGGGCCATTCATCCCTGAAGGACGAATAAATTGCCATGCCGGTTGTAGCATCGCCAAACCAAGCAGGATAATAACGATCAGAAAAAGCCAATTGCGGCGTTTGCCATCTTCAAGCAGGGGTGTAATCACCTTGACATAAGCACGATGTAATACGTCATTCGGTTGTGCATCCCGCTCTTCCATCGTCGGTGTATTTGCAAGCTCGGCCAATGCCTTCTTACCTTTAAGCATTCGAAAAGCCGCCCATGGCACCACCACATAGGCGATGAGAAGCGAAGCAATCATCGCTACGGGTACGTTAAATGGAATAGGCTGCATGAATGGCCCCATCATGCCGGTGACGAAAGCCATCGGGATGAAAGCGAAAATGACCGCAATCGTGGCCACATTGGTGGGGTTGCCGATCTCATTCGTGGCTTGTATCAAGGCATCGCTAAAGCTCGCTGAACGATGATGTAAATGACGGTGAATGTTTTCCACAACCACAATGGCTGCATCAACCAAAAGTCCCAACGACAGAATAAATGCGAACAGGGTAATGCGGTTCATGGTCTGCCCCGCTACAAAACCAACGGCCAGTACGACAAACAAGGTTAACGGCACGGTTAAGGTCACAATGGCCGCTTCACGCCAGCCGAGGAAAATCAACAGCACCACGACCACAGACGCGATGGCGATCCCCAAATGCTCTACCAGTGTATTGACGGCATCGTTCGCCTTGGCGCCATCATCGCGAGTGACTGTTACGCTAACGCCCTCTGGAATGGCTTCACGTTTAAGCGTTTCAAGTTTGGCGAGAACTGCGTTGGCAACAACAACCGCGTTGGTGCCAGACTTTTTCGCGATGGCGATGGTGACTGACGGTGCATTACCTTTGAAGTCAGGATTTTTTTTTGCTGGCCCAAAAGCAAAGTAGGAAGAGGAATCTACTTCAGCTGGACCATCTTCGATACGCGCCACATCCTTAAGGAATACTGGCCGGCCTCTAGGTGCACCCAGCACAATGCTTCCGACTTCATGTGCGTTCTTCAGGAATCCGTTGAACCGCAAAGGAACATTCTTATTGTTGTCGACCAACTCACCGGCAGGCATCGATATGTTGGTGGCATTCAACATGCGATCCACTTGATCAAGCGAAAGACCTGCAGAAGCCAGTTTCTGCGCATCAATGTAGATGTTGACTGCACGCGGACGTCCACCCACGATCTCGGTAAAAGACACTCCCGGAATATTGCGCAATTGCTCCAAAACATGCTGCGTCAAATCACGCAGCTCAAAGTCACTTTGTTTGGTGGAGGCGAGTGTCAATGTCATGATCGGCACATCGTCTACATTGATCGGCTTAACCATGGGTTGCATTACGCCAGAGGGTATGCGATCCATGTTTTGCATCAACTGGTTATATAACTTGACCAGACTTTTTTCTTGATCTTGACCGACATCGAACTGCACGGTCACGACACCATAATCATTAACTGCGTAACCAAAGGTGTGCTTCACTCCGGCCTGTGCATTCATGATTGCCTCAAGCGGCTTGACGATGGTATTTTCAACTTCTTCTGCCGTTGCGCCCGGCTTGGCAACGATAATATTTGCCGCAGGCACAACGATCTGCGGATTGTATTCACGCGGCGTCACCATAACAGCCGCCAACCCGACTAGCGTGATGGCCAACATAATCATCGCTGTGATTTTTGACGACAGAAATGTTTTGGCCAGTCGCCCAGCAATGTTCATAGGCTGTTGGTTTTCACTCATGGGGTGATTCCAGTTTGATTGATTTTGTCACCCGAGTTGAGTTCCGCGGTGTTACTCACTACGACCTTATCTCCCAGATTCAACCCTGCCTCGATCTCGACCATCCCATCCTGCTCACCACCCGCTCTTACCATCCGGTAGCTGGCGATATTGTTACTATCCACCACAAACACGCCTGATATACCTGCCCGCTCAAGAAGTGCAGATTTTGGCAAGCTGATTCCTTTACGGCTTCCAACTGTAAAGCGCACTCGGGCAAAAGTCCCACTGCTAAATCCTTTTATTCCGGGAACCTCAAGTTTTACTAAATGAGTATGTGACATCGCATCTTCCGCGGAAACCAATCGCACTATCCTTCCAGTTAGCTTCTCGCTCCCGACTTCCACTGTTGCGCTACCTCCCATTTGCAGTTGGGAGTAAGTTTTGTCACTGACTGAGGTTTGTATCGTTAGTTTGTCTGGATTTTCTACTACCAGCACTGGCCTGCCCGGTACGGCAAGCTCACCTTTGTTTGCCATTTTTTGCGTCACGATTCCATTGATTGGAGATCGCACTGCCGCATAATGTAATTGCGATTCGGCAGTATTCATCCCTGCCTTGGCGGCATTCGCTTGGCTTTGTGCGATGTTGTACTGTAATTTAATTTTGTCGTATTGCGCCTTTGGTATGGACTCTTCCTTGTATAGATTAGAAAAGCGCTCATAGTCCGCTTTAGCATCATTCAAAGCAGCCTCTGCTTGAGCGAGTCCAGCACGCGCTTGATCTACTTGACCTTTAATATCTGTTGGGTCAATGCTAAACAGCAATTGGCCTGCTTTAACAACTTCACCTTCGTGAACCGCAATGTCTTGGATGTAGCCCATCAGTCTCGAAGCCACCTGAACTTGTTGCTCGGCAACAATCGCTCCCGGCGTAGCATCTGTAACAGGAATATCCGTCAAACTAAGTAAGAATGTTTGTCCATTAACTGTTTTGATCTGCGTTGCCGCAGCTTGATCTTGTGGCTGACAACCCACTAACGACATGAGCAATGTTGCAGTTACGGTCAGCATTTGTATTTCTTGCACTTTCATCCTATTTCCCCTTAATCCTGAGAGCATCACAATTGATCGCCATTAAGTCTGCCCACTGCAAGACGCAATGCAGCACGTTGTAACGTCAACTGGTAATGCGCAGCTACCTCTTCCGCACGCGCCTTATCGAGCTGCGCCTGTGCAGATAAAACCTCGACCATGGTGGTGACTCCGTTTTCATAGCGTTTAGCCACTAACCGTTGTGCTTCCTCTGACTGAGTTACTGCAGCAGTCCGTGCATTAACTCTTGATTCTGCTTCAGCCGAACCCCGCCAAGCGTCAGCCACTTGAAAGCGAATCCAATCTTCGGATTTTTTAAGCTTAGCCTGCAATTCCGTTCGGGCTGCCTCGGCGCGTCCGACGGCACCTCGTGTCACGCCCATATCGAAGATTTGCCAAGAAAGTACGCCAGCTATGGTGTACGAGGGAGCCACCTGCTGGAATGTTGGTGAATTCCAATCTTGTCTAACCATCGCATTGAAATGCGGACAATAATCTGCACTTGCTACTGTCACTCCGGCAGCGGCAGCCTCTAGTTGATAGCGCATTGCCATCAGACCTGGGTTACTTGCGATCGCTTCGTCTTGTAACTTTGCAACACTGTCAGTAAGTGCAGGAGGGCGGTAATCAGAACCGATCTCAAGTTTTTCATCTAACGACATACCCAACAACAAGTGTAATTGGTC
The DNA here is from genome assembly GCA_037140475.1 of Gallionellaceae bacterium. Lineage (GTDB taxonomy): Bacteria > Pseudomonadota > Gammaproteobacteria > Burkholderiales > Gallionellaceae > PALSA-1006. Next base: position 4,718 of record JBAXEJ010000011.1, on the reverse strand, counting down.
GATAGCAGCCGCCTCACTCCGCCGCGCTTCCTCTAAATTGACCATAACGTTCTGCAGATTTACTTGAGCAAACAACAGGTCACTCCTGACGACTAAACCTTGTTTCAGTAAGTTCTGGGTCGTCTTGACGTATGCTTCTGACGCAGCTTGTGCCTGCAGTGCCACGGCAACATAGGCATGTGCGGTATGCGCTCCTTGGTACGCTTGTATGACTTGGAAAATCAATTGCTGGCGAGCTACCTGATCGCCCTTTTGAGCAGCTTTTACATAAGCATGAGCCTGATCAACATAGCCTGAGATTAGCCCACCGTTGTATATCGGAATTTTTAACTCTAGGCTCGTATCGTAGTTCGTGACAGCGCTCGGGTAATTAAGTGCCGTAGGGGCCACTGATCCAACTCCGGCATATTGGGCTAGTCCAAAATCATTAAAAGTGGCGCCATGTTGAGCGACCTTGAGGCCGAAGGCGTTCAGCGGATCATTGGTGCGTATGGCCGTTACCCCAGCCGAAAGCTTGGGAAAATATTGGCCCTTAGCTTGACTTAAGGCTGATTCCGCTTGAGTCAGCTGAGACTGACTGACGATGAGATCCGGATTCTGCCTGAGGGCGATGCCAACACAACCCTGAAGATCTACACCAAATGCTGAAGTCGCTACAAAAGTTATGAATACTCCACCTACCAATTTACTAATATTTTCCCTACCCAATAACGACATCCGTATATCCTCATTCTGCAATGCAGCTCGTGATTCAAAGTTATATCATTATATTACAATATTAGAATATTCTAATATATTAAGTTTAGTCAGCTAGCTCGCTCACCAATGAATGGCCACGAAATACGGCGGATGGCGTTTTGAAATCTCACCCTCCCCAAGTGAAGCAGTGGGAGGCATTCATTTCCTAAGCACTTGATTTGTCCCGATCAGACTTATCGCCATGAGAATTCCATATTTTCAAGGATGAATTGCTGATTTGGCTTTACATATACCAAGTTAGAAGCACATGATGGTTTATGAAAAGATCACTAACAAAACCCATTACTCTGTCAGTTACAATTTTTATCGGACTACTTACTACTACATTCGCCATGGCCACTGAAGAACCAAAATTTAGTTTGATTGAAAAAAACGGCGACTTCGAGTTAAGGTTATACAAACCGATGATAGTGGCAGAAACTTACGTAGACGGTTCACTTAGCGAGGCTTCTAACGCGGGGTTCCGTTTAATCGCCGGTTATATCTTTGGTGGAAACAAAAGTCGTCAAGACTCCTCGCCAGAGAGGATTGCTATGACCGCGCCGGTCACACTCGAAGCGAGCTCACAGAATATTGCAATGACAGCACCTGTCGTGGTTGAAAATAAAGAAAATAAATGGCGCGTGCATTTCGTTATGCCCTCTGGATACACTTTAAACAGCTTGCCTATTCCAAACGATTCACGTGTCTCGCTAAGAGAAATCGCCGAGCAAAAATCCGCAGTGGTTGTATTTTCTGGCTTTGCTGGGGAAGATAAAGTCAAAGATAAAACAACAGCATTGTTCGACTGGATGAAATCAAGAGGACTCGATGCCATATCAAACCCACAGCTTGCACGTTATAACCCACCGTGGACACTTCCATTCTTTCGACGCAATGAAATTCTAATCAATATTAAATAAGATCAGCAGGTCAGTGGACAAAGGAATTTCACTCCTCGTTCTGCCAAGAGAGCTTCATAAAAAATAAGTTATTAAAGTTATGAAGTTGAGCTACAGAGATAAAACGGCGATTTCTCAAAAAATCACAAGTGATGTTTTTTTATGTGCTGCAATAAACCATTCGTAGCGTCTTCTACCATGTCTAACACACGTTCAAATCCGTCTGCACCACCATAGTAAGGATCAGGCACCTCACGCTCACAGTGCCGCTCAGCAAATTCTAAAAATAAACCAAGATGCGATTTGGCTTCTCGCGGACGCAAACGTTTAAGAATGCTGAGATTAGCCTCGTCCATTGCCAATACGTAATCAAAACGAGAGAAATCAGACACCTCGACCTGGCGGCCACGTAACTTGCTCATGTCATAGCCTCGATGCTTAGCGGCAAGCTGCGTACGAGAGTCCGGCAATGCGCCAATGTGGTAATCGTGCGTACCCGCTGAATCAATTTCAATCAACTCAGCCAACTTTTCACGTTCGACACAATTTCTAAACACAGCCTCAGCGGTAGGTGATCGACATATATTGCCCATGCAGATAAATAAAACTCGTATTTTTTTCATATTATTCAAATTGTTATGTTAATTTTAACTTAATAAAACGACAAATATTTATGAATTTCGCGCTCTTAATAATCAACAAGTTAAGCTAAGGTTTTGGAGTGAAATTACTCCTTTTGCTAAGAGCGTTTTACCCATTAATTGTAACAACCCATTGCTATATGACAGACAGTAACAATCTCACCCTTCGCCCCTTAAGAGACACTCGAACTCCGAGAAAGCAGACATACATTGACTTTGCTACATTCTCAGCTCCCTAGAAAATTATGCGATCACAGTTTGATAACCAATAGATTGTGTGGTTTCATCGCATCACGATAACTGCTCAAAGTATTTGCTCTCGCTCCCCCTAAACCGCAACCGTCAGCATATATCGATCATTGTCGAAAACTGCAACTCGATCCCCTTGTGGCACGCCTTCGTCTTCAAGAATTTTGGCAATCTGTGCCAAGGTAATGCTTTGGGAACGCAGCTCTAATTGCCAATCGCCGCAATGCGCTAGACGGTAATCAACAATCGTCACGCCCTTATCAACTTCGCCATTAATCAAGCGCGTCAATTTAGTTTCAATCCGGCGCGATCTATCCATCAGCTCTTTCATTTGTTCTTCAATGTAGTTCATGGTCGTCTCCTCGTAAGTAGTGTAGAGAGCGATATTGTTCTGCCTCTCACTACATACGACGCATGACGTAACAAATTGTCAGGGGTGTTTTTAAAATTAATTCAAAATTTGTAACAATCTGACAATTCTGGAAATCAAAAACCTTGATATATTGCGTAGCACCATCGACTGGCCTACATACTTAGCTAGCTTTGGCCCGTTCCGCCAATACCATGCAATAAAGGCTTGGCCACTTTGCGATTTGCACAACACAGTGTCACGAAAGCCACGCAAGAACATAACGTCTGGATGGTTAGGGTCATCGTAGGCAACGGATGCAACAAAACACGTTGCGCCTGCCTTGCTTTCAATGCGCATATTTCCCGCACCTGTCTTAATGTCCGAGGTCACTGACTGACGGGTCATTTTTCCTGTTTTATCGAGCATATTAAAAGTATGAATATGATCCTCAGTTGCCTTTCTACCGACGATGTAATCCATATTTTGCTCACGATTCTTGACCTCAAGTCGCAAGGCTTCCTCTGCTGCCTTTGCCATTAAATTCTGAACCTGATTTTTGTTTAATCTTGAAAGAGAAGTTTCGATCAACGAACCAGCGGCCAAACCGTTGTTGTGTAATTGCACAGAATGATTGCTGTTCTTACTCGCCGGCAGTTTTGTGTCATCGCTCATATAGCCCCCTGAATTGATTTACGCATCACAGCTTGAATAAATAGCCTGATGCCTGTCTTTGCAAAACGTTTGAATATAGGTGAGCGTGCTGCAATATCAGCGATTGCTTCACCATTGTTGTAATACCAAACGACGAAATTCCTACCCCAGCGCTTCTCAATCAAATACTGATCGCGCCAAACTCTTAAAGCATTTGTCTCTGGTGCGTTTTGCCCAAAACAAACCGTTGCCACAAAACACATGGACGGTGAATAAACCACCACATGCAGTTTTCCGGCAGGCATCTCAACGGTATAAGTCGCAGCCTTAACTTGGCCTGTACTAATAGTCCGTTGTAGCAACTCAATCTCTTTGGCAGCACTAGCTCGGATCATGTCGTTTTCCATACGCTCAGCTTCTGCCAACATCGCACGCGCCGAGGTGATGTCATCGTCATATAGCCAAGATGCCGCTTTCATTACTTTGTCAGATAAGTTAGCCAGCATATGGTTATGGGACATAGAGGCCAGTACTCCTTGCAGCTCTGCGAATCCTTGGCTTGGTTCTTTGACGTTTATTTTGATCGTGCGCAATCCACCAGAAAGTTTGTTTCGCTTAAGGATTGATTGCAATATTGAAAAACGCTGTGCTGATGAAAGGTAAGGCGGAACAAGCTCCACCAACCTTTCCATTGTTTGACCTGAGAGTTTTATTGACCCACTGGCCCAGCTCGCAAATGTTTTTCTGGCATACTTTTCTGCCGCGTCACCGTAAATTTCACCGTAGTCTGCAAATATCTCATCGATGGCTTCCTCGTCATCAAAATTTAGAAATGCCTGACGAATCTCAGCAACAGCATTACCAAATAGTTTTTCAAGAACGCTATATTTTGATGCTACGTGTCGACCTCTTGAGCGCCAACTCCTATAACGACTTCTTCCGTAATAACCCATGATCAATCCTCAAATATTTTCCCGATGTTGCAATTGGCTAATTGCCATGAAGCTACGCTAACCAACTGCACGAGCCCGTTTCTTCCATGCGTTATCCTGACTATTCGGCACAGACTCATTGGTTGGATTAAATTGCCTATAAACACATTCAACGATGCTGTTATTTTTAATCATGCACATCACTAGTGTCCGGTTAAGAATCGAATAGATTCAATTGGTTGCTGAGATCTGT
>JBAXEJ010000010.1:0-51545 GCA_037140475.1 Gallionellaceae bacterium | reverse complement strand
ATCAGATATGGGTTCCAGAGTCATGGGATCGTTTTTAACCGGACACTAGTGAATTCAATCATTAAATCGTGGTATTTTTTCAGCGATCTCTCAAACACACACTGAAACGCTATGCAAGATAAGTACCCAACCGAAAAATCCAAGCGGATTCTCATGTGCTGTGACCTTCGGGATTCCACCGATATTCTTTTCAATTTCGAGCAAAATATATATCGCGACGATAAGTCAGCTCTGACAGAGCCTTTCACTTACAATAATTTCATTATGGAGGTTCATGAAGCTATTTATAAAGAGTTTTATTTAGAGCATGAAAATACCTTCTTCGAAATTTACGGTGACGGTGTACTGAGCATATTTCCAGAAGACAATACCAAGTTCATTCTGGAAAATATTCACCGTTTAACGAATCGAATGCGCGTTTACAATGAGGCGCAAGATGTCGGTATATTAAAGCCACGCATTGATATTGGTTTTAGCCTAGGCATTGGAGATGTTTCCTTCGTATATTTTTCTCTGGACAAACGCCACCATCCGACTGGGCAGTGCATTCATGAAGTTGCCAGGATGGAGAGCCTTTCAAAATTTTACGACGCGAGGGTACTGATTTCCGGTCAATTTCTTTCTTATACCGAAGAGTATATAAAAATTGACAGCCGCTTCGCCTACCGTTTCATTGATCACGTGATACTAAAAGGTTTTAGGGAGCCTATTACCATTTTTGAGCTGCTCTTGGATAACGATCCCAGATTTGAAATAAAGAAAAATTCCATTCAGGCATATTCCGAGGCATACGCTAAATACCGCAACAAGGAATGGGCGCCTGCAAAGGAACTTTTTCTGAAAATTCACAGCGAATACGGCCTTGGGATAGGACTCGTCATGGCTTCACGATGTGAAATTCTCTCAAAAATCCCACCAGGTAACAGTTGGAACGGCATATGGAAAATGAAGGACAAATAGAGGCTCTAGCACCGACCTATCGGTGAACCTAGCAAAATTTATATGGCCACTGAGTGACGTGAGAGACATTCGATGTTGAAAATATTTTTCGTCACGTCGGTCGCTAGCGACCCGCCACAGACATACGATCAAGCAAGATTGAGCCGCACTGGCGTGAGCCTTGTACCAACACATCATTGCCTACCGCAACAATGCCTTTAAACATTTCTTTTAGGTTTCCGGCAATAGTGATTTCTTCCACCGGATATTGAATCTCGCCATGCTCGACCCAAAAGCCTGCCGCGCCGCGCGAGTAATCGCCCGTCACAGGATTGACGCCCTGCCCCAACAATTCAGTAACCAGCAAACCGCGATCCATTTTTTTCAATAGCCCGTTGAAATCTAAGTCGCCGGACTGCACGATGAGATTGTGACTACCACCCGCGTTCCCTGTCGTTTTCATCCCCAACTTACGCGCGGAGTAACTGCCCAGAAAATACCCATTCAACACGCCTGTATCCACAATGGTACGGCGTTGCGCCTTCACCCCTTCATCATCAAACGGACTGCTTGCCAAGCCGCGACGAATATCTGGCACATCGTCGATGCGCACAATGGGGGAGAAAATTTGCGTATTGAGTCGATCAAGTAAAAATGAAGATTTGCGATATAAACTGCCGCCGCTCACCGCCCCCACAAAATGCCCAATCAAGCTGGCTGCGATGGGCGCTTCAAATAAAACAGGACACTGCGTGCTGGCAAGGCTACGCCCTTTTAATCGACGCACAGTGCGCTCCGCCGCGATACGGCCGATCTCTTCCACCTTCAAAATCTCGGCCGCATTGCGCGCCACACCATACCAATAGTCGCGTTGCATCGCATCATCTTTGCCTGCAATCACCGCACAACTGACACTGTGACGAGAGGTGGGGAAGCCCCCCACAAAACCCAAGCTATTGGCATACACAAATTGAGCTTCGTGCACGTTAACGGTGGCGCCTTCAGAATTATTGATGCGCTTATCCGCAGCATAGGCTGCTTGCTCGCACTCACGAGCCAACTCAATTGCGTGATCTACATCTAGTAGCCACGGGTGATACAAATCGAGATCCGGAAATTCAGTGGCCATCATGTCGGCGTCAGGCAAGCCCGCACAATCATCAATAGCGGTAAAGCGGGCAATATTCAACGCCGCATCGACGGTATCGCGCACGGCCTGTGGCGAAAAGTCTGAAGTACTGGCATTGCCACGCCGTTGGCCGATGTAAACAGAAATGCTCAAGCCTTTGTCACGGTTGTATTCAATCGTTTCCACTTCACCCTGCCGCACGCTAACACCCTGGCCAAAGCCATCGGACACTTCGGCAGAAGAAGCGGTTGCGCCTTGCTTACGAGCGTATTGAATTAAATCTTGCGCGATCTCACGCAGTGCTTCATTGGTATGAGAAAAACGGGATTCAGCAGAAGCGATGTCAGTCATAAAAAGAATTTTTCGGGATTCGGTTTCACAGAAGGCGCTATCATATCAACATCTGTTTATATTTACCGACCTGCCATGAATAAGCATTACGAAGATGACGAAAACCTCGAAGATCTGCCACCGAGCAAAACCAAAATCAAAAAACAAATGCTGGAGCTGCAAGAGCTAGGCGAAAAACTAGCTGCTCTAAACAAAGATCAATTAAAAGAGCTGGAGCTACCCGACAGCCTGCGCGAAGCCATTCAAGAAGTAAAACGCATGACTAAATTTGGCGCGATTAGCCGCCAGATGCAATATATAGGTAGGTTGATGCGTGACGTTGACCCTGCGCCAATTCAAGCAAAATTAGACATCTGGAATGGCACATCGCGCCAACATAGTGCCTGGCTGCATCAAGTAGAGCGTTGGCGTGATCGTCTGTTAGAAGATCCGAATGCGATCACGGAATTGCTTGCGGCGCATCCGCAAGCCGATGCGCAACATCTCAGGGCTTTAATTCGTAACGCGCTTAAAGAGAAAGAGCTTTTGAAGTCCCCTAAGAATTTCCGCGAAATATTTCAGGTATTACGCGACATCATTCCTGAACCACAATAACTGCTTCAACAAAAAGCCCACCTGTAAACAGATGGGCTTTTTTACAAATGACACATTCTTAACGCTTCTTTTGATTGGCAATACGATCAATATCCACACAGTAATCTTGGCAAGTTAGTAAGCGAGCCTCACAATTTGCCAAGTTACAGTTTTGATAGGAAAGGGCACAGTCCTTTTTGCATCTTGCTGACTCCATAGTTGTCGGCGTAAATGCCGCGGTGTAGATAGAGCAAGACGACATGCCGATCGACAACAAACATAGTGTCAGAACTAATTTTATGTTCATCATTTTCATTTAAATCATTTCCAAATTTATAGAGTAAGCACGACTATTTAATCAACTTCTGCATTCCAAGTCCATCTTTAACCCGCATTCGTCATCTCAGGATGCTTTTCTGCCACCATCTGATCAAGACACGCCATCACCCGCACGCTGGCATCCTCAGCCTCCACCAACGAATTGTAAATTTTATCCTGCAAAGCATCGTCTTTGTACCAAGGTTGCGCCATCAACCCAGTCATTCCGATGACACTGCTATGCACTTTACTGTGTGGTTCAAGTAGCTTGCGATACGACGCTGTGTCACTAAACACTTCTTTTCCGGCGCCCTCATACCACTTACCCAAACGACAACCGAGATGATCAACGGACACCGCTTTTTGAACTTCATTATTTCCGGGGTCACTGACCAAAACATAAGCACGCTGCTTATAAATAATGTGGTCCAATTTCACTAACGAAGCAAAACTCAAGTTTTGAGCATATCGAGCGCCAGAAAGCGTCGTAACCGCAGAGGCATTGAATTGTGCAAATTTGTCTTCCAGTTGACCAATCACCCCTTGAGATGAGTTTGCGATCTCGTGCATTTCACTGGAATCTTTTTGCATTTTAGCGGCATCCTCTTGCAACATGAGCATGGTCGAACCAATAGTCTCAGAGGCATTTTTTGTATTCTCAGCCAGCTTACGCACCTCATCAGCTACCACCGCAAAACCACGCCCTGCCTCACCCGCACGAGCAGCTTCAATCGCCGCATTCAAAGCCAGCAAATTGGTTTGGTCCGCAATTGAATTAATGAGCCCAACCGCATTGGTAATTTCAGCGCTGCGTGCATTCAGTTCAGTAATTGCAACATTCGCACGATTTACTCGCTCGACAATTCCGGAAAGTTTTTGCACCACGTCCTTCACTGAACTACGGCTCTCATCTGCGTCTACTCGCGTTTGCCTCGCCAGCGAAGCTAAGCGCTCCATATTGGTCGTGATAACTTGAAGGTCTTGCTGACTTGAGAATAGATTTTCGAGCAGCTTATCCGTATTTAGTGTGTGCACTCGTGACAGCATTTTGGTGCGCATCGAAGCTATTTTCTGCGCCTCCATACCAGCCAACAGAATATTTTGATTATCCAACCCTTTTTTAAAGCCGCCACGCAAACCAACCCCAAATGATTTTCGGTAAAACCTGCCCTCTGAATTACTGCGGAAGCTGGTTTCTTGCTCTCGGAAAAAAGTCCCCAACTGATCGAGCATGTCGTTCACACTCCAACAAAGCAGACTGATCTCATCTTTATTCGATGCGATTTCAGTCACACGTCGGTTGAATTTCCCTTGAGCGGTTTCATCAATCACCACTTTTAGTTTCTCCAAAGGCGACAACCAACGCCGCACTGCCACTTGCCCCCATGCTGACAGCACAATAATAATCACCGTAAATAACACCATCGGAACGTTGATCTCGCCCAAGATGACATCGGTCAATGTTGCGGCCAACATCGTTGCGGTAAACGCCCATAGGAGCGCTGAAAACTTAAATTGCAAGGACGAGTTCATCATAACTGAGCCCCTTTTCATTCAAAATATTAACCAAAACATTGGTTGAAGCTGCAATCGCCCCTGCCGATCCGGCCGCCCTTTCTGCCGCCAACATCAGGCGATAAACCTCGGTAACCGTTTTTACACCACTCTCTTTCGGCTTACGGCGTACAGAAAAATAACCGGTGATATTTCCCGATGAATCAAAAGTGGGCGTCACGTTAGTGAACACCCAGTAAAAACTTCCGTCTTTCGACATGTTTTTAACGTAGGCGAAACACTCTTCGCGCTTAGCAATTTTGTCCCACAGCAACTTAAACACCGCTCGCGGCATGTCGGGATGACGAATAATATTGTGCTGAGAGCCCAGCAACTCAGCCTCGGTGTACCCGGAGAATTCAATAAAGATACGGTTTCCATACGTAATACGCCCCTTCGTATCGGTCATCGACACGATGAAATCGTCTTCGCGCATTACCTTCTCGACCGAAGTCGGCGTGATGTCTCTTTTCACATTACCCTCCTGCAAAACTATATTTTTATAGCTACTCACCGTTACTATCGGCACAATGACGGTATAACTTTAGAGTAATAATAAACCTATTACTGACCGAACCATATCCTCAAAATACGCTACAAAATGAGCTCTATTCTCCCTCACATCACACTTGATACCGCCCAATCCCCATCGCACAGCATTATTTGGCTGCATGGGCTCGGTGCCGACGGTAATGATTTTGTACCTATCGCCGAAGAGATGAATCTGCCTGTCGCTGTGCGCTATATTTTCCCCCATGCTCCCGAGCAACCCGTCACTATCAATGGCGGTTACGTCATGCGCTCTTGGTACGACATTGTCGCCACCGATATCGGTAGTCGGCAAGATGCAGTTGGGGTGCGTGCTTCACAAGCTGAAATTGAAAAGCTGATTGCACAAGAACGTGCTCGTGGCGTGTCTGCGAAAAACATTTTCCTCGCGGGATTTTCTCAAGGTGGCGCCGTCGCTCTGTACACCGGTTTGCGTCATCAAGAACAACTTGGCGGCATTCTTGCACTCTCAACTTATTTACCCTTAGCAGAAACATTGCCCGCTGAAGCAAGTAGCGCTTGCTCAAGCATCCCCATTTTTATGGCTCATGGCCGCGGGGACCCTATCGTCCCTTACTCACTCGGCAAGCTTTCAGAAGTAAAACTAATACAACAAGGTCTCCAAGTAACATGGTGCGAATACGATATGCCGCATTCGGTTTGCACTGAGGAGGTAAGGGATATTGAGTCTTGGCTAACGCAACGTTTAGTAGGTAACTAGATCAACGACAAACTGTGACGATGTCTCTTCAGCGTAGTGAGCCAAAGCCGACATTGGCAAATTCACACTTTGCGGACTTGCGACATCCGAGATATTGAAAAGCAGTCAGTCAGCGCTACCAACCTCATGCCTACTTTCTCGCCATCGTGGTAAACATCAGCACCGCTTCACCCTGATATTGCTTATCTGATTCTGTACGTTTGGGTTTAAGCGCACGAGTTTTAGTGATGCCCTGCTCGGCATTGCTTGCGGTGAGATAAAGCTCGGTTTTTTTATCCAGTTGGTGGGCAGGCAAACGGTCGATCGGATCATCACTGCTCGCCATGAGCTGAACACTCTCCACTCCAAAAGGGGCAGATGCTTCAAACTTGCCAATACTCAACCATTTGTTGGCATCATCGGCATTAACGTAGCGTACAAAGCGGCGGTCATTATTTGCCTCCGACGTTTCTAAAAGATAAGAGTAGTTTTCACCTTGCTTAGCCACGTGCCCTACGACATAGAAATAGCCGGCGCGGTTTAGCTTTACCAAAAGCTCAACTTCCTCTTTCTCGTTAAACAACACATCAGCGCCACCCCGATTGGTGGTGAGCTGTGCTTTAAAATCACCACTCACGGCCACGCCCTCATGCAGTAGCTGATCAAAGCTCATCGTGGTCGGTTTTATTTCCAAGTCTTTGTAAGCACTTGGCGCCAACATCGCAACGCGTGTTTCTAAGGTATTGCCACTAATGTCTAGTAGGCGATAGGTGAGGTGAATGCCGTTGTTGAGGATTTCGTATTCGCCTTTAAAGATTGTTTGGGCTTTATCAGGCCCATCCACCCCGTTAATTTTTTCAGCTAAACCATCACGCATCACACGGCTAAAAGCAGTAACCTCGTGTGAACCATGCGGCACAGCGGGATAAATATAGATCCCTTCGGCTTTTAATCCTTTAGTTAATACTTGGGCTGCCAGCGCTATCGATGGAGCCGCCTTTTCGAGTTCGCGCAGTTGAGCCTCAGTATCACTACGGTTCCGAGCAGGGGGCGTGAACTGAGATTCACCCAGTAATTGCGCTACAGCACGATATTTATCGTATTGCTCGATTAAGGTCAGCGCTTGTATCAACAACTGGTAACGATCATCTCCTTTTGCTCTGGCGATGCGCCCATCTAGCACAGTGATCTCTTGGTTAAATTCATTGAGTTTGCTGCGATATTGCGTCAGACTTTTTGTACTATCCAAGCTAACTTTACATTTCCACTCACTGCCCTGCTGATTGCACTGCATCTCTGCGCCGATAAGTGGAATGTCGCTACTCGCTCGAATCGTCATCGCATCATGCCGCTTGCCACCACCTTCAACATTGCTGACAGATTCAGAGAGCACGTTCACAAAAATTGAATTAGCCAGATCCGAGTTGGCTTGACGCTTTGCTTCTTCTTTGCTGGCGGCACGTGCTTCTGCGTAGAGCGTAGTTGCCGTTGAGCTAATGGGCAATACAAGCAGTGCTAAAAACAATAGTCGTTTCATCATTTGGAAATCTCCAATCTATTTACACCGGCAAGTGAGCAATCCGTGATTGCTCTACCAACAATTGCAACCCATGTTCGGTCTCAACCTAACGCTACTCACTGATCATTGCTGTCAGTCAGAATTCCCGTAAACCCCATGACTCAATCACCTCACCCTAAACAGCGCGTTATCCTTGCCGAAGTTAATAATATTCGGCGACTGCGGAAAGCCCAATTGTTTGGAGATCGTCATGGTTTCTTGTTTCGCACTCTCGCCCAACTCCGCCACGCTCACTTCACTGTCGCGGTTGGTGTCCGTGGTATTAGCCTTCATGCTTTTTAGAAGTGAGTGAGTGAACAAGCCATTACCTTGATAACCATCCAGCGCCGTTTGTGTCCCTCCTGCTGAAGCGTAAATATGCAGCCCCATCTTCTTCGCCATCACCGACATCCGTGCGTCGTAAAGTCCTCCGATTATGTTATCCACCCCACCCGCATGACAAGTATCGAAGATCAACAGTTGTGAAAGCGATTTGATGTTTTTCGACATCCCCACAATCTCGTTTGAGCTAATCATTTTGGATGTGTCTATAGCCCCGTCAAAGTCAGACGTAACGATGTAGTACTGGTTGTCCTGCAAATAGCCGTGGGAGGCGACGAACAGAATAAAGCTATCCCACGGTTTTACCTTGGCAGTGATAGCGGAAATTGCTTGCTGGATTCCCGCTTTAGTTGCGGCCGCATCACTCAAACCTTCGATGTGGATGTTCGCCGCATTAAACAAGCCCTTCACCCTCTCTTGAATCATGCCACTAAAATCCGTGGCATCTTTTACCGCGTAGGAGAGATTGTTTTCCGAAGCCGTGTATTTGTCGATGCCGATACCCAATACATACAGATGAGGAGCCTCCGCTTTGCGCTCTGAGGTGAAGTGACTGGTCTCCAGTTTGCTCTGTACGGTGTTGTTGGCATTGAAGGCTGCCACACTGATTTCGTTGTCACCGGGAATAGTTTCAATGTCTTGGCATTCAGTGAATTCGTTGCCTTTGCTGTTGGACACCATCGGAGGTTCTGCTTTCTGTGCGGTCTTAGTCAACTTCAATGCACGGGTTACGGTAGCACTGTCGTTCGAGGCGAGCTTCATGCTGCTATCCACTTTAGCAACGCTCTCACGATAGAAACCATCGGACTTAATCAACTTGCCATTCTGAAACAAGCGGATCTCACCGATACCGCCACCAGTAGCCACGGCTTTGTAGCAAACTTTTTCTGTATTGATTTTGGTGGTGGAAGGAACCTTAGTGAAGCTCAACACAGGGGGAGGCATCTTTAACGCCTGCTCTGCCGTGAGCGTAATTAGGCTAGAAATGTCATCGCCGCGAAACTTTGCTTGCACAATGTCGGGACGGAAAAAGACGTCATAGAGTTGTCCACTCGGAATGAAGCGGGCTTCTTTGTCCTTACCCTGATTTAAGTGCCAACCGATGAGGTCTTCGCCACCGGGGGAAGCATCGTAATAACCTTCGGGGGTCCACATAATCCAACGCTTTTTATCGGGATGAGGGAAGAAGGCAATTTGTTCGACACCATCGGAGGCTCGATGCCATCGTATGGTGCCGTCGCCGTAAGCGGCTACCACCCAGCGTCCATCGGCAGAAACATTTATTGCCCACGCTATATCGGGGGAACTCTGTTGCCAGCGAGGATTGCCGTTGCGATCGAATAGGCGCAAATACCATGCCGCCCCCAGCGCAAAACCGCTGCCATCAGGAAGTAGCGCGAGGCTGCGCGACCTTTCATACGGCTGCAGTTTGAGTAGAGTGCCGTTGAGCTTAGGGATGGTGGTGTTATACCAGTCCGTCACGTTCAGGCCGGAGGCGGTGATTCGCGGAGAGATAAAATCTGCCGTGTCTGTAGACACAAAAGACCGATTAGCCATATCAAAAACGGCGGCGGACTTGCCTTTAAACTCGTAAGCAAATCGCACTTTCGTTCCATCTGCGGAAAGGGAGAATCCATTTAGAAGCCCACGAAAATCTGCCACTACTGAAGCATGAAAAAGTTGGCGTGTGCCCTTTGTATTCAACACGCCCCATGAGGGTTCTTGACTGCCAAATGCTAACTTGTTACCTGGAAGGGAGGAGAGACCATTGATGGTGTTCCTTGTTACTGGGGCATCTTTAGCCACACCGGCGCCTCGTTTTTCCCAACTGCGTATGTATAGGTACTCTATTGTCGAATTCATACTGCTCGCCTTACCAGCCGCATATAAGGTTTCGCCATCATGTGACCAGGCTACGTGGCCCAAGCTCGCATTAACTCCCGTCGTGTCCGGTGAGAAATCTAAAGAAAGATCGTCTGCCTTTAGCACATTCACGGCCGAGGAATTTTCAAACCCAACCGCGATGCGACGGCCGTCCGGTGAAAAACGGGCGGAGATAAGCTCTTTGCCGCCGGGCGCGGAACGCTTCGCCAGCAACGTCAATTGACTGCCATCAAAACGATACAGGCGTAAATAGCCATCGTAACTGGTGGTAACCAAACGCACGGGTAAATGAGTGTTGCTTAAGCTGGGTTCGCTCGGGCTGAAATGCACCGAATAGCTCTCTGCGCCATAGTCCGTGTCAGAGGCTAGCAAGCGGCCATCAGCGACAGAAAATAGGCGCAGGCCATTGTCACCCAGAGTCACTGCTAAGCTTTGACCATCGGGGGAGAAGGCGAGATAGTTAATCGTCTGAGGTAAGCCGGTGAGGCGACGCAGCAGGCGACCACTGGCGCGATCAAAGAGGAAGATGGAAATGCCTCGATCACCTGCTTGCGTCGTTCCCCCTAAAGCAACCGTGAGTCCATCTGGCGACAGCGCCACTGCATATAGCTTGCCCTCATCCCCATTGCCGATTGGGATGCGCAAGGTGTTGAGCAACCGCCCGTCCTCGACACTCCACACCCGTGCAGTTTTGTCCTCGGAGGCCGTTACCACGTAACGCCCTGCGGCATCGGTGGCGATGCAGCGAATCACCGCTGTGTGCTCGCCGGGGTCGATTCGCAAGAGGGGCCCGCTGGGCAACTCGGCTGAACGATTTGATAGCCCAGCACCGATGCGAGGTGGACTCACGTCGCTCTCTCTGATGGGGATCACATCAACCAACAGTGCCTGGTCTTTTCTGAACAGTTTGAGTTGAAGCTTGCCATTGGGCGGCGTTTTTTGAACGATGCTTATAAATTTGACGACATCAGATACGGGCACACTATCTACTTCTAAAACAATGTCTCCTAGTTGCAAGCCTGCTTTCATAGCGGGAGAGTCTTTGAGGACTAAAGTAATTACTAGACCTGCATTCGCCGTGTGTTCGCTCGAGTCGATGCGCAACATAGGGTCGGAGGGGGATTCACCCGCATGGGCGAGATTGAGACTACAGAGCAGTGTGAGGTGCAATAACAGCTGAAGAATAGCTTTTGCGATTTGCATCACTAAGTTCCTTTGCGCAGTGTCGTGGTAATTCGTATCGATCGATGAGGTTATCGACCAATCTCTGGCGCGTCAATTTTATTCGGGGTTTGTGTAAGTGTTGAGTGACCGCAATGGAGAGTGTTTTATGCGGCCGCAACGTCCATAAACCAGAACTAGTGCTTCAAAAACATACCACCTAAAACCAGATGTTGACCGCTTCGTTACTTCTGACACTTACCCCTACCAATCACTCCTCGCTACTCGTGTCTTGCTCCATTTTGCGATAGCGCGCGAGATCGTAATCTTCACCACTCTCTACCAAGCCGAGCGGCAATAATAGGTAGGCTTTATTGTCCATGCGCATATTAAAACTCCGATTAGCCAAATAGGCGCCGGCCTTCATTAATAGCCATGCCTCACCACTGTCATCATTCGGCTTATTGAGATACAGCGCCAAACTATCGTCGTCCATAGCAGACCGATCACGCGCACCTAGCGAAACCCCCGCTACTTGGTTCGCCAATACTTCTACCCCGACATGCAAATTATTTTGCTCATCGCGGCTTAGGCGACGCACGATGCCAACGCCCCAGTTGCCGACGTTTTCTGGCTTGCTGCCAATCAACGAACCAATTTTTATGCTCTCTAGGGAAGCAGCTTTCGTCACGCTGCGAAAACCTGTCGCGCTGATGTCCTCCACTTCCCAAACGTCATTACTCTCTCCACTGAAATTAAGTCCTACATCCGTGTTTTCAACGAGCTTGGCAAATCCATTCGCCACGTGCAGATTCACTTTTATTTTGCGGCGCACGTTACGTCGTGTTGGCGGCGGCGATACGCCACGCGAGACAAGCTGCTTAGCCACATCGCGCACCAACTCCGCCTCATACACCGAGCTACCAAAATTAATTTCTTGCGGAACAATGCCTTTCTCAAGCGCTTGCACAAGCGCATTGAGCGCACCTTCGGCACTACCCATGCCAAGAAAACGTAAGCTCGGATGGAGGGTCGTTTCGGTGTTGAGTCGCATTGGCGGCGTAGGTTGCAATAAATTAATGACCCACTGGCTACCTGTTGAAGTTTGCTTGCCCACGGCAAGATGTTTATTCAGCGAGGAGACGAGTCGCTCCGCGATATGAATATGCAATGGCGAGAGCGAGCCTGTTCCCACTGAAAACCACACCATCAAGCTGGCAAACTCACGTCCAACTGCCGTATTAATGCCAGTGCCTGCATACAACGGCACGAGTTCATCTAAAAAGTTTTGTGACTCGGCATAGCTATAAATTTCGGCCAGATGAACCCAAAGCGTTGGGTCTATCAGCGAGTAACGTACTGCTGCCAGCTTCAAACGGTTTGCACTCGCCGCGATACTGCGCGCTGCCAATAAAGCAAATTGAGGTTTAAGTGCAGTAGCGCTGCGGTCACCTTTTCGGCACAGCGATAGCACATTGAAATAGGCCGATTCACTAAAGGAGAAAAACTCATTCAGCGCCACCCATATTCTATTTTCTAGAAATTTATTGAGTGGCTGTAGCGCGAAATAGTCGCGTAGCAATTTGCGCACATGAGGCTGTGCTGCCTCATCCAACATGCGCAACACGGTGACGTGATGGTCCAAGCGAAACTCGCTTGCATGATCGCGCAACGACTCCAACCAACTGGTCAACTCTTGGAGCGCTTTCAAGGCATCTGCCTTGGGCACATCGTCCAATAGTTGCTGCGCCGATTTTAAATTGGCTAATGGATGATCTGATTTCTTACCGAACAACCCTGCTAACATAAAGCCCCCGAGCCTTGACGCATTTGTGTAGGGCGCTATATTAAGCACAAACCAACAGCCTGCCTATATGAAAACCATCACTCCTTCAATTTTATATTCGTGACGCTCACTTTTCTCCTTCATGACGAGCAGCCATTTCCATCGCTGCGAGATGCCCTCACCGAACCCAATGGCTTACTCGCGGCTGGCGGCGATTTATCATCCGCACGATTGCTGGATGCCTATCGGCAGGGGATTTTTCCTTGGTTTAACGAAGGTGATCCGGTTTTATGGTGGAGCCCTGACCCACGCATGGTGCTCTTTCCCAGTGAATTCAAACTCTCTGACTCACTACGCAAAACCATTCGCAAAGGTCAATTTGAGATTCGTTTCGACACCTCATTTGAACAAGTGATGCGAGCCTGTGCCGCACCGCGTGAAGACCAAGCCGGAACATGGATCATCGAAGACATGATTCAGGCTTATTGCGAGTTGCACCGCCAAGGCTATGCGCATTCGGTGGAGGTGTGGATGGAAGGTGAGTTGGTTGGCGGATTGTATGGAATGGCCATCGGCAAAATGTTCTATGGTGAATCGATGTTCAGCCGCAAATCAAACGCCTCCAAGATCGCGCTGGCGCATCTTGCAAAACAACTCGAGTGCTGGAACTTTGGCATGATCGACTGTCAAATGAACACTCCACACCTCGCCTCATTGGGCGCGCGCGAAATTCCCCGTGATGAATTCATTACTCGACTACAAGACTTGATACACTGCGCGCCTGTTACCCATTGGCAATTTGATACGCGACTATTCAATTAAAGGCGTTTCTAAAAACTCAAAGTTATAAGCAAGACAAGGCGCGAGCAAAAAATTGCGACGCGGCATATAACCAATATGTAAGGAGTAATTTTTTGTGAGCAACGTAGTATTGCGACTAAATTTGAATTTTAAGAGGTGCCTGTGAGTTTTCTAAGAGACATCCCGCTTTCTGCTATTCAGTTTTATCTAACTGCGCCTTACGCTTGCACTTATTTAGCTGAACAAGAGGCGCGCTCGCAAGTTGCCACGCCGAGTTTTTTAATTACACCACGTGTTTATTCCGAATTAGTACAACATGGCTTTCGTCGTAGCGGCACTTACACCTATCGTCCGCGCTGTGACAATTGCCGCGAATGCGTACCAATACGCGTTGAGGTTGACCGCTTCACCACAAACCGCTCGCAACGACGTAGTTGGAAGCAGCACTTAAACCTAGATGTCACTCTGCACAAACTGGAAGACAAGCCAGACTATTTCAATCTCTATCAGCGCTACCAAGCGGCACGCCATCGTGATGGCGGTATGGATGACGATGACCCCGAGCAGTATCGCAATTTCTTACTACAAAGCCATGTCGATTCACTACTCGTAGAGTTTCGCGAGGCAGGTGTGTTGCGTATGGTCAGCGTCATCGACATTCTCGAAGATGGACTGTCTTCGGTTTACACTTTTTACGAACCTGCTCTTGCCGGCAGTAGCTTCGGCACCTTTAATGTATTGTGGCAAATTGAGCTCTGCCGCAAGCTGCAGTTACCGTATTTATATTTAGGGTTCTGGATTCAGCAGAGCCAGAAAATGGCTTACAAAGCCAACTTCCAACCACAGCAGGGGTTAGTCAACGGTGCTTGGCAATCCATTACCCCCAAGGAAATTTTATGAAACTGCGCCTAGGTATTTTCGTTGCCGCTTTGGCTTTATTTCCCCCACTTGCACTTTGGCTATCCGATCAAGTATGGGTCGCCCCGCAACCCATTAGCGGCGCGCTAGCCTTCCCCGCTGCGATATCAGCCACCACATTGATTATATTGAGTTATTTTATTGACTCACTAAACTTCCGCCGCAACGGCTCTAGCTTGCTACGAACACAACTCAACTATGTGCTTTGGCTTAGTTACTCAGGCGCCATCTTAGGAGCAATGTTCAGTTTTTTGAATACGTTTGCACCGCTCTGGATTTCGCCGCTCGATTTTTTTAGTGAGCTTTTTGTCGCCACGTTGTTTGGAGGCCTGTTTCTGCCAGCCGTTCTCATCTTCCGTGTAGCGCTTTCCAGTATTCCTCGAACATTACGCCTGCTCACCAGTTTGTTTACCCTCCCCGCATTGCCTAACGAAACTGGCGCTTGGCTACTCTTACTTACCGCGCTCTGCGGTTTGCTTGGTGGAGTCGTCTTACCAGATCAACTCACATGGCTATTTTGGCTCGCCCCGCTTTTATTACTGATTGCGTTACAGTTTTTTTGGGATGAAAAGACTATTTTTTCTGGCTTAGCTCAAGGTGATTGGAGCCGCATATTGCTGGGTGCACTCGCCGGAGTGTTGGTTTTAGGCGGCACGTTGCTACTGTTTACACTCAGCGGGGGCGCGATACTACTCACCTCGTCGATTCCCGTATTCATCTTATTACTGAGCGCGTTTGGTTTGTTGTGTTTACAATTGGCTGACCTCATCGCCGAAAATGGACGAGGCAAAAAACCGACAAAGACATTCAATAAAAAGCCCTTCCCTATTCCTGTCACCACCAAGAAAGACTAGGGAGCCTCCGATTGAGTCCATCATGAACCGCGTTGCTAACAAAAACGGTATGATCGCTAGGCGCGCGACGCAGGTCGTAGCAAGCCTACGATGCCAAGGAGCGCAACACCGCGAGCGACCGTTTTTGTTAGCAACCCTTAGGGCATAGGCTTTTCGGGCGGACTGCGGTGGCAGACTCCTTGCGAATAGAATAACTATTCACTTCGTCGCCTTTCTTGCATTCCATCCCGCAAAGCCGAATGCGCGGCCATGCGGGACTTAATCGGAGATTCCTCAATGTTTCAACTCATTCGTCCTGCACTTTTTTCGCTCGATCCAGAAACCGCTCAC
Source organism: Gallionellaceae bacterium (assembly GCA_037140475.1). Classification (GTDB taxonomy): domain Bacteria; phylum Pseudomonadota; class Gammaproteobacteria; order Burkholderiales; family Gallionellaceae; genus PALSA-1006. The sequence goes on along the minus strand of JBAXEJ010000010.1, from coordinate 35,798 downwards.
CACGCTACCCTTAATGCACTCAAGAGTGCCAATTGTTTAGGCGCGTTATCTTTCGTTACACAGCAGCCAGTGAATGATCCGCGTACGGTCATGGGCCTGACCTTCCCTAATCCAGTGGGTCTCGCAGCGGGGTTGGACAAAAACGGCGAATACATTGACGCCCTTGCAGCGCTAGGCTTTGGCTTTATCGAGATTGGCACAGTCACACCTCGCCCGCAGCCGGGCAACCCTAAGCCGCGATTATTTCGCTTGCCGCAAGCACAGGCCATCATCAATCGCATGGGGTTTAACAATCACGGCGTCGATGCACTTATCTCAAACGTGAAGCAAGCAAAGTTCAAAGGCATCCTTGGTATTAACATCGGCAAAAATGCCGACACCCCCATTGAAAAAGCCGCTGATGATTACTTAATTGGCCTGCGCAAAGTGTACGAACATGCGAGCTATGTCGCGATAAACATCTCGTCACCCAACACCAAAAACTTGCGCCAGCTACAAGGTGGAGATGAGCTAGATGCCTTGCTGGGCCAACTTAAGGCCGAACAAGAAAAACTCGCACAACAGCATGGCAAATACATTCCACTCGCGGTGAAAATTGCCCCTGATCTCGATAGTGAACAAATCAAAAATATTGCTGCGTTACTCATCAAACATCGCATTGATGGCGTGATCGCCACCAACACCACCCTGTCGCGTGAAGGCGTGGAAGGCTTGCCACATGGCGCAGAAACAGGCGGCCTAAGTGGCGCACCGGTACGTGATAAATCCACTGCCGTCATTCGCCTACTTGCCGCGGAGCTCAAAGGGGTGCTACCTATCATTGGCGTGGGCGGCATTCTGAACGGGGCAGATGCTGTCGAAAAAATTCAAGCAGGCTCATCGCTAGTGCAAATGTATAGCGGCATGATTTATCGCGGCTGGGAACTGGTTGGCGAATGCGCCACGGCCATTCGCCGCGCCAACTAACTTATGACTGAAACCTACAATTACTCTATTGGCCTGGCTGTTGCCAAACAACGAAATTGATTTCGCACTGACTGAGGCGTAGAGTGCCGCCCCACTCTTCCGCAGAGAAGAAACTTTAGGGGGTAATAATGAGTAAAGCGCATACGCAAAAATTATCGACACTGCTGCTCGGCGCAATCGGCGTGGTGTATGGCGACATTGGCACTAGCCCGTTGTATGCCCTCAAAGAAACTTTCGCAGGACACCATCCACTCCCCGTGGTGGAAGCCAATATCCTTGGCGTACTGTCTGTTATGTTTTGGACCATCATGCTGCTGGTCTCGCTGAAATATGTGGTCGTCATCATGCGGGCAGATAATCGCGGCGAAGGCGGCTCACTCGCCTTGCTTGCCCTTGCCAGTGAATTAAATGCAACTCGTCCCAAGATCAAATGGCTGCTCGCCACGCTCGGTGTATTTGCCGCGGCCTTGTTTTATGGCGACAGTATGATTACCCCAGCCATCTCGGTGCTATCGGCAGTAGAAGGCCTTAATGTGGTTGCCCCGCAACTCGGCTCCTATGTCATCCCCATTACCTTAGCTGTATTAACGGCCTTATTCTTCGTGCAAAAGCGCGGTACCGGCGTAATGGGCATGGCGTTTGGCCCGATCATGATTGGCTGGTTTACCACCCTAGGCGTTTTAGGCGCGATTTCGATTGCGCAAACTCCCCATGTTTTATTAGCACTCAATCCAATTTACGCGTATCAATTTTTAACAACTGACTCCTGGCTTGCATTTTTAACGCTGGGTTCAGTGGTGCTCGCGGTGACGGGTGGTGAAGCGCTTTACACCGATATGGGGCATTTTGGTCGCTATCCAATTCGCCTTTCTTGGTTCGCCTTCGTGCAGCCTGCACTAGTGTTGAACTATTTCGGCCAAGGCGCGCTGTTACTACAAAATCCACAAGCAATCGAAAACCCCTTCTATTTACTTGCTCCGGCATGGGCACTCATCCCAATGGTGCTACTCGCCACTGCGGCAACAGTGATTGCCTCACAGGCTGTGATTTCGGGTGCTTTTTCAGTGGCTAGCCAATCGGTGCAAATGGGCTTTTTGCCGCGCATGGAAATTCGCCAAACTTCCGATAAAGCACACGGGCAAATTTACGTGCCACTCACTAACTGGACGCTGTATTTGGCAGTCGTTTATTTGGTGCTGACCTTTCAAAGCTCTAGCAATTTGGCCGCTGCTTATGGCATCGCCGTGACAGGCACCATGATGATCGACACCATTTTGATTGCTTTTGTATTGGTGGCTTGGCGTTGGTCACTGTGGCTACTCATTCCGTTGATTGGCACATTTTTCATTGTTGACTTCTCCTACTTTGCCGCCAACGCCATGAAAATTCCACAGGGAGGCTGGTTTCCGTTAGGCGTTGCCGCTATTTCATTTACCGTTCTCACTACTTGGAAACAAGGGCGCAAACTCCTGTTTGAAGAAATAGCTCGCCGTTCCGTTCCGGTGAAAATGTTTGTTGATAGCGCCAACAGTATTCACCGAATTGAAGGAACGGCAGTGTTTTTAGCAGGCATCAACGAAGGCGCGCCTGCTGCGCTGCTCCATAACCTCAAGCATAACCAAGTGCTCCACACGCGTAATATTTTGCTCACCGTGATTGTGGAAGATAAACCTTACGTCACTGCTGGCAATCGCCTACTCATCGATGAATTAGGCAACAACTTTTATCGCGTCCGCATTTTTTACGGTTTTATGGATACACCTGATGTACCTGCCGCGCTGGAGCAGTGTGGCAAACTCGGCTTGAGTTTTGACATTATGAGTACTTCATTCTTTACTTCGCGCGCATTGATTGTGACGGCGCCGAAACCTGGCATGATGCAGTGGCGAGAAAAATTATTTATTGCCCTATCCAAAAACGCCATGAATGCGGCCGACTTCTTCAAGATACCGACTAATCGCGTTGTTGAAATGGGCACAAGAGTTGAGATTTAACAATAAAATCAAATAGATAAAACAATGGATATCCAAACAGTTTCCGTCGCCATTCGCGATGCCGTAGCGCCGGTATTTTTGCTAACGGGTGTAGGCTCTCTGCTTGGTGTGCTGGTTAATCGACTAGGGCGCGCAGTGGATCGGGCGCGCATTTTAAATGGCATGGAAGCAGCCCAACGCGTTCATTTTAGCAACGAATTCGACATTTTGATTCACCGCACCCGTTGGATTCGTCGCTCCATTGGCCTCATTACAACTGCAGCTCTATGTATCTGCGTATCTATCACCGCGCTTTTCGTTGAAGTAAAACTAGGGTTGAATGCACCAGATTACGTCACTTACAGCTTTATCGCCGCGATGCTGTCACTCATCTTTGGACTGCTCTGCTTTTTAAGAGAAATTGCGCTCGCCTCAAGAGAACTTCTGTTTATGAACCAGCATGTGGACAAATGAAACACCAAGCTCAACGCGGTTGAAGCATGCTTTGAATCGGCGGATAATCAACAGCTTCTAATTGAGACAATTCAATGACCGAATATTTACTGATTATCGTCAGCACGGTGTTTGTGAACAACATTGTGATGGTGAAAATTCTCGGCTTATGCCCGTTCATGGGCGTTTCCAAAAAGCTCGAAGCGGCGGTGGGCATGGGCGCTGCGACCACCTTCGTGCTGACCTTGGGCTCTGGTGCCAGCTATCTCATTGAGCATTATTTACTCGGCCCTGATCTTGCCTATCTCACCACGTTGTCGTTCATCGTAGTCATTGCTGGCATCGTGCAGTTCACCGAAATGGTGATACAAAAAACCAGCCCTTCGCTTTATCAAATCTTAGGTATCTATCTACCGCTCATCACCACCAATTGCGCTGTGCTCGGCATTCCTTTGCTGAACGTGCAAGCCAAACACGATTTTATGGAATCGCTACTGTTTGGCTTTGGCGGCGCGATGGGCTTCACGCTGGTGATGATTTTGTTTGCAGGCATTCGCGAACGCCTTGATGGCGCTGACGTCCCAGGAATTTTTAAAGGTTCCGCCATCGCCATGATTACTGCAGGTTTGATGAGCTTGGCATTCATGGGCTTCTCAGGTTTAGTGAAATGATTGCAGCACTTTGGGTGATGATCGGCATTGCCTTATTCTTGGGCGCTGTGCTGGGCTTCTCCGCTATCAAATTCAAAGTTCAGGGTAATCCGCTGGTCGATAAAATCGATGCCGTATTACCGCAAACTCAATGTGGCCAATGTGGCTTCCCGGGGTGTAAACCATACGCCACCGCGATTGCCGCAGGCGAAGCCGAAATCAATCAATGCCCACCTGGTGGCGAAGAAGGCATACACAAACTCGCTGACCTATTAGGTAAAGAGTTCGTCCCTTTCGGCGAAGGTGCTAAGCCTAAAGCAAAGTCTGTTGCCTTCATTGATGAGAGCACTTGCATCGGTTGCACGCTGTGTATTCAAGCCTGCCCGGTTGATGCCATCTTGGGCGCAGCCAAACAGATGCACACCATCATTGCGAGTGAATGCACTGGCTGCGAATTATGCATCCCTCCTTGCCCCGTTGATTGCATTACGATGTTACCGATTGATGAAGACATCACCAATTGGAAATGGCGTTACCCCGTCATTGCCATTCAGGAAGCAGCATGACAATCAAAGCTCCTTTTAAATTTCATGGCGGTGTGCATCCGCCCACCCACAAAGAAGAATCTACGCGCACACCTATCGCGCAAGCTGCCATTCCTTCTAAGTTAGTTATTCCTTTGCATCAACACGTGGGCACGCGTGCTAAGCCGTGCGTGCAAATAGGTGAGCGCGTGCTCAAGGGGCAAATAATCGGCCAACCGGAAGGCCGCCTTTCCAGCGCGACGCACGCTTCCACTTCTGGCACCATATCTGCCATCGACATGCAGCTAGTAGCCCATCACTCTGGTTTACCTGACCTCTGCGTAACCATCAGTCCCGATGGCAAAGATGAGTGGATCGAACATAGCGGCGTTGACTACAAACAAGCTTCGCATGACGAACTACGCAAGCGTTTGCGTCTAGCTGGTGTAGTTGGTTTGGGGGGGGCCGTATTTCCCAGCGACGTGAAAGCAAACGCCAACAATCATAAAATTAAAACGATGGTATTGAACGGTGCGGAGTGCGAACCCTACATCACCTGTGACGATGTGTTAATGCGCGAACGTGCTGCTGACATTTTGCTCGGCACTGAAATTTTGCGCGAACTTCTCGATGCCGACGAAGTATTGATCGGCATTGAAGATAACAAACCGGAAGCCATCGCTGCGATGGAACAAGCGATCATCGCCGGTAAACATTCGCGCATGACCGTCATGAGCGTCGAAACACTTTATCCAAGTGGTGGGGCGAAACAACTTATTCGCTTACTCACCGGCATTGAAGTCGCCGCGGGTGTACGCTCCCCTGAGATGGGCGTGCAGTGTTTTAACGTGGCCACTGCTTACAGTGCGTGGCGAGCCATCACTCACGGCGAACCCCTTCTGTCACGTATTGTCACCGTAGCTGGCAATGTCGAACGGCCACAAAACTTTGATGTGCTACTCGGCACACCTGTAAATGAATTGGTGGTGCAAGCTGGCAGCAAACCGCACACAGATAAGCACATCATGGGCGGGCCGATGATGGGCGTGCAGCTTCCTTCCGGCGCGGTAGGTATCACCAAAGCAACTAATTGCATCATCGAATCCACGCCCGAATTATTTCCGGCACCGAAACCAGCTTTGCCTTGCATCCGCTGCACACGCTGCGCGGAAGTTTGTCCAGCCGAATTACAACCGCAAGACTTGTACTGGTTTGCCAAAGCGAAAAACTTCGTGAAGGTAGAAGATTTCCATCTATTTGACTGCATCGAGTGCGGAGCGTGCGCTTACGTTTGCCCAAGCAACATTCCATTGGTGAACTACTACCGCTTCGCAAAAAGCGAAATCTCGGAACGCGAACGCGAAGCCAAGGCGGCAGAGTTAGCCCGTGAGCGACACGAATATCGTCAGTTCCGCATCGAACGCGAGAAGCAAGAAAAAGCCGCCAAGCTCGCACAAAAAGAAAAAGCTGCACTAGCAACCAAAGCAATAGAGCCAGTAACTGCCGCAGCAACTGAAGTGGATGCCGATGCGGAAGATTTGGCTAAACAGCAACGCATTGAAGCAGCACTCGCTAAAGCGAAAGAGCAAGCGGCAGCTGCAAAGCCCAAAAATACCGAAGCACTCACTCCGCAGCAGCAGGCTGATATTGCAGAGATTGAAGCGCGACGGGCCCAAGCACATGAAATCGCTAAAAACGAAACCGAGCCTAAACAATAGTTATGTGGATATCTCCCTTCTTTACTAAATCTAGCAGCGTCAGCGAGATCATGTTCAAAGTGATGCTGGCACTTGTGCCCGGCATCGCCGCTTACGTTTGGTATTTCGGCCCCGCTATTCTGGTTTCCATCACGCTCGCATCAATCACCGCACTGGCGACTGAAGCCGCTATGCTCAAACTGCGTGAGCGCCCACTCAAACCATTTCTGTCGGATAACAGTGCCCTGCTTACCGCGTGGTTGTTAGCACTTTCCATTCCGCCGCTCGCACCGTGGTGGTTAGTGGTGGTCGGAACCGCTTTTGCCATTGCCGTTTCCAAGCATCTGTACGGTGGCTTAGGCAACAACCCGTTTAACCCAGCGATGATTGGTTACGCAGTGTTGATTATTTCTTTCCCAGTGCACATGACCCACTGGCTCACGCCGCTTGCTGTCGGCGGCATTGAGTTATCTTTCATCGAGCAGCTGAACTACATTTTTAACAACGCATTGCCAAATGAAATGAAGCTGGATGCCGTGACGATGGCCACACCGCTCGACACACTAAAAACTCAAATACAGCTCGGCACTACCATCGACCAAATTCGCTCCATGCCAATTTTTGGCCATCTCGGTGGTAAAGGCGCTGAAATGGTGACAATTGGCTTTGCCATCGGAGGCGTTTACCTTTTACTCAATCGCATTATCACTTGGCATCTACCTGTCGCATTTTTAGCTGCACTGTTTACCACAGCAGGTGTCTTCCATCTCATCGACCCTACACATTATGTTGCGCCTCTGTTGCACTGGTTCTCCGGCGCGGCCATGTTAGGCGCATTCTTTATCCTCACTGATCCGGTGACCTCACCAACTACTGCCAAGGGCAAAATTATTTTCGCTGTAGGCGCAGGCGTCCTCACTTATCTCATTCGCGTTTTTGGAGGCTTCCCCGATGGCGTCGCCTTCGCCACGCTGCTGATGAATATTTGCGTGCCGCTGCTTGACGCATGGACGCAACCCAAAGTGTTCGGCAAAAAGGAGAAAAAATAATGAGGCGTATCGCCCGCTCCACTTTGCAAACCGCTTCCAACTTGGTGTTCTTCGCCATCATCGGTACTGCCGTGTTAGCCTCTACTTATTTTTTGACGCACGAAAAAATTGTTGAAAGTGAAAAAGCAGAAAAGTTGAAACTCATCACTCAGATCGTTCCCACAACGCTGTATGACAACGACATCATGCAGGACACCTTGAGCATCGCAACTGACCCGCTACTCGGCAATGATGCTGAAACACTTGCTTATCGCGCTCGTTTGAATGGCGAGCCGTCTGCTGTGGTGATCGAGGCGATTGCTCCCGATGGCTATAGCGGAAAAATCGCACTCATCCTCGCCGTAAAAGCCAATGGTGAGCTGGCCGGTGTGCGTGTAGTGGCGCACAAAGAAACACCGGGACTCGGCGATTACATCGAATTACTAAAAAACCCTTGGATAAAGGGCTTTGATGGAAAATCTCGCGAGATGTATAAAGACGCCGATTGGAAAGTGAAGAAAGACGGCGGCCAATTTGATTACATGGCAGGTGCAACCATCACCCCGCGCGCGGTCATTAAAGCGGTGAATAAATCATTGCTGTATTTTGCAGCGAACCGCGACCAGTTATTTGCAATGAATCCTTCACAGGAGAAAGCCAAATGAACATCAACGAATTTAAAGAGATCGTTAGTAACGGCGTCTGGAAACAAAACACTGGAGTAGTACAACTGCTCGGTCTGTGCCCTATCTTGGCAGTGAGCAGCACCGTAGTGAATGGCGTCAGTTTAGGTATTGCCACAGCTATCGTCATGGCATTGAGTGGCGCAACCATCGCGCCGATTCGCACTTTTGTTCCGAACGAAATTCGCATTCCCGTTTTTATTCTTATCATCGCGGTACTCGTGACTGTAGTGCAGTATTTGATGAACGGTTACATGTACGGCCTCTATGTCGTGCTCGGCATTTTCATTCCGCTGATCGTCACCAACTGCATTGTGCTGGCACGTGTGGAAGCTTTCGCCTCAAAAAATCCGATGGGGGCCTCTGCATTGGACGGGTTCGCGATGGGTTTAGGGTTAACGTTGGTGCTGGCAATTTTGGGAGGCATTCGCGAAATCATTGGCCACGGCACGCTGCTTTCCGGCATCGATTTAGCACTCGGGGAGGTAGCTAAAGACTGGGTGATTCACGTGATTCCAAATTACAAAGGCTTCTTGCTCGCCATCTTGCCTCCAGGCGCCTTCATTGGTTTGGGTTGCTTGATCGCAGGGAAAAACTGGCTAAATCTACGCGCCGAACAAAAACGCAAAGCCGCGCCCGCGACACCTACCCAGCAAGATACAGTAACTGCATGAACGCGGATAAACGCAATCTCCCAGCTATTTGGCGTTTACGATGCCAGCAAACTCTTGCGCAAAATCTTCACTTAATGGCATGACGCCCAAGTTGACTGCGCAGCTATCGAGCAGCCTAGAAGCGGTTTGATAAAGCAGTGGTTGCAAGTTGTGCAGTGTGTTGAAGTGCTCTGCAATCACAGCATATTCAGTTTCATAATCGTGAGCGGCGAGGTTGCGCGCAGTTCGACAGAGTTGCCATGATGAAACAGAATCTATAACGCCGCTCTTTTCGTAAAAGGCGAGCACCTTAAGGAAGCTATCTGTCGGCTCACTCATTAACATGGCAGCATGTCGCATCGATGCCCCCACGGTGTCTTGCAGTTTTGCGAAACGCTCGTTGATGGCTGAGAGTGACTCGAATAGTTGTTCGTCTTTCTTTCTGACGCAAAGCTCATCGGCGATCAGTGGCCATAAAATTTTGCGATCCGAGGCATGCAAAAAATACACGCAGCGCTGTATAGCTTCAAGAAGGCCGGCGAGATATTGCCGTTCCGCATCGAGAATACTTTTGTTCATCGCACGTCTCCAAGAGAAATGCCGGTTGCGAGAGCAATACGCTGAAAAGCTGTGGGCTGCGCACCGCGTTTAATACCGATGATGTCCACCGGCATTTCAAGTGAAGCTTCTAAGGCGAGTTTGACTTGAGCGCGCTGCATGGTCGATGGCAAAGTTTCATTTTCGACGAGCAGATCAACGTCACCACCGCGAGCATTTTCGTTGCAGCGTGAGCCGAACAACCAGATTCGCGCATCCGCCCCGATATGGGTGAATACCGTTTCGCATATCGTGCGTTGCTGATGTTGTGTGAGTCGCATGGGCGAATCATAGCAGGGGAAAAGGCATGCGGCGAATTCGTTGGCTTGGACTGCCTCATGGCGGCAAGAACTGACCCAATCTGCGCGCAGAGCAAAGACGCAAAGTACTACCAACAACGCCTGCTGAGCAAAACACGGTAGTTGCATAAATATTAGCAAGGCCAACTTAGACGACAACTTAAAGCTGTCACCGGCCATTAATTTCATAAGGTAAGCGACTATCAAGTAACCTTGATGCGGCTTGCGCATCGCCATACTTTAAAAGATATGTAAGGTTATTTGTATCAATCACATAAAAATGGTATTCATCACCACAAGAACTACCTCCACAATTGCTCCAAATTAACAAGCGTCCACCCGCCAAAGTTGGGACACAGGCCATCCCATTAAAATCAGACAAAGCGCCATCTACACCCTGAGTAGCGATATCCAGCTCTTTTCCATTACCTCGAATTACAACTTTCCCGTCAACATCAATTTTGAAATTATTGCCGAATGCGTCAGTCATTCCGACAATTCTAATTATCAAATTTCCACATGCGCCAGTAACAATGCCACCTTCTACTTCCAAAGATTTTTCGCCTTGCATTGGGTAAATTCTCACCGACGTTTTTTGCAATATCTCTGCGGACGGTATAGACCGCTCCCTAACATGAAATGTATTTTGAATTTCCGGTTGCACTGATGGGGGACTGGATTGTGAAACATGCTCTTCAAGTTTATCGTGCACTCCCGATTCCGCAGAGCTCAATGCCACTTCTTTAGCCTGCGCTCTCGAATTCAAAACCACCATAGCGGTCACCACTAGCAGCAATATTTGAAATACCCAAGCCGCAATAACTAGACCGTTTCGACCTTTTTTAGTTTGCACAACAACGCTGTCTGTCATCATGTCATGTAGCGCTTGCTTCTTAGCCGTAAATGGCTGCATGAAATAGCCTATCCCTAAGATAAGCGCAGAAATCCATCGACCCAAAAATCGCCCTAACGCTCTCACAAAACTCAATTTAGATTGATCTGCTCTCAGCACATGGAGGTGAAATAATTTTTTGCCGATAGTGGCCGCGTCCCTTGACTCAGAAACGGAGAAATACATCATGATAAAAAATGCCAATACGCCATAGCCTATTAACTGAACGTTATCGCTTTCCCCTTTTGTCAGGCGACCTATCACTGTAGCGAAACCCAAGCTGACTATTTGCCAATCCACAATGTAGGCTGCTCCTCTGCGCCAGAAGCTGGCGTATTGAATTTCTAAGGGCACCTCGTCCACTATTGTGCTATCTGAGACTTGAGTTGCCAGTGGTGCTATTTCTTGCCTTATGGTTGCACCACACGACTTGCAAAAATTCGCATCATTAACATTTTCAGTGCCACATTTTGAACAGAACATTTCATTCCTTTTTAAATTTCACAGCCCCCAATAGAGGGGCTATCATTCAATAATTTTTCACCCACTTGGGTTTCATTTGGCCCGCTCAAAAACTTCTTGGAGCTGCGCCTTAATCGCATCTCCGATGACATCAGCAGGCTCCCAATATGTGGCCTCAAAAACCGGCATAGATTTTTTCTGGCCAGCAACAGTCGAGTAAGAGCCATTCGCTACGTATCTTCCAATCAATCTAAACCACACGCCAATTTTGGCAGTGTCGTAGTATCTGCTTTGCATTGATTTGGGTATTTTGACGCGAAAATATGTATGCTCTGTGTTCCGATATCCGAGCATGCGCAAGCCTTCAACGCCATTACTCGCCATAAACTCAGGCTTGTGACCTGCAGAATCTATCACTCCCACCATAGCGTAAAGCTTGTTATCCGGCTTGATCTTCGGGGCACTGGCCAAAGCCATTCCATCAACAGCCCCAGTAGCGATCTTCAACTCACTAAAGTTTTCGGGTTGCTTGCGCCCAGACTTCAAATCAGACTCAAGTGCTAGGCGCTTGGCTTCCTCGATTTTGAGACGTTCATTTTCTGCGGCTTGCCGCACATTTGTGTCATATTCTTCGATCAATGCAGTCAATCTAATAGCAGCAATTTTTTGATTTGTTACTTCATCCACTGTTGTTGCACTGCAATTTTGCACTTGGCCTTGCATAGCGACCAAATCATCTCTTTTGTAAGACTGCAAGGGCTTGCCGAACAGGATTCCTCGGACTTTTTCTCTGCGTAGATCAACAAAATACTGCTCGCACGTTATCGTCTCAACAACGCTCATTGTGGTTTCACAATTCTTAAAATTTATTTTTTGACAATCGGATACGAGTTGCTGCACTTGGCTAATTTTCTCAGGTGTCATATTTTTTGCGGTGTCATCACGACACTGAATAGCCCTATTGTTGCCATTTTGCACAGCCAAGCTGCACCACAAATGCGCTTTATTAAAATCTTGATGCCCCCGATACAATTTCCCTAGCTCCATCTGAGCAAACGCATCCCCTTGATCGGCCGCCATGCGATACCATTTCATCGCCTCCTGAGCGTTACGATCGCTCTCATACATACTGCCCAGTTTCATTTGAAACCAAACTTCTCCCTGAGCTGCGCCCAAGCGATAATATTTGATGGCTTCCTGTCGGTTTTGCGTTACCCCTCGCCCACCTAATTCATACCTGCTGCCGATTATTCTTTGATAATCCGTACGCCCTTGAGCTGCTGCCATGCTGTACCACTTAACAGCTTCTTGGTCATCCTGTGACACCCCTTGCCCCTCTTCATACATCACCCCAAGCATCACTTGAGCCAACACGTTCCCCTGCTCAGCTAACGGTCGTGCCAATGTAGCAGCACCTGAATAGTTTTCCTTTTGGTACGCAGAAACTGCGTCACTCCAAGCATCAGCTTGAACCACGTTACTGTATAAAACGAATACGACAGAAATGACTATTGCAAAAATATTCATGCGGCTCTCCTCAATTATTTATATTAGCGGCGTGGCAAAAATGGGCATTGGGGTGGCTTGCCAATATGCCCCCCATCTTCATATTTTTTGGCTTTCTGGAAATGCGTGCTGATTTCTGAAAAACCTAAAATATCGAGCTTGAGTTTTAACGGTGCACCTTTTGTTGGTTTCGCGTAGTACCGAACAATGGCTTTGAAACTTGACCAGCAGGTCTCCGTGAATTTGATATGTTTATCAGGCACAACAAGATACGCTTGCTCTGCGCCGCCTTTCAAATGTGCAAGCAAACTGACGATAGACTTGAAGATGGTGTTATTGGTTACAGTCGCCTCAACTTCAAAAACGCGCTTGCCCTTTCCCTTGTGCGCGGTGGCGACCAAGTCCGGCAAAAATGTCTTGCCATCGGGCAAAATAGCCGCATCCATTTTTCGTGAGATCACCTTGTACCCATGTATTTCTGCAATGAAATGTATGCGTTTTATTGCAGACGGCTGCTTCACACGTGCGGATTTTGTGACCATATAACTTCTCTTTCAATGTGAATAAATAATGTTGTTAAAATCGAGGCTATATCTTCATATCAATTTTTTTCATTGAAGAAATTTTTAATTTTCCGTGGTCGCTAACAATTCAGACTTCCTATTGGCATACCAACTCAACAGGCATTCTTTGTCATTACAATTTGCCTCTCTCCATTTCCAAGCTGCGCTTGTTTGCTGCTTGAAGGCTTGAGCATCAACGGCTAACGATTTTGCCTGCCGATATATACCGGCCAATTCATTATCGAGCGCAGACAATTCTGAATCATTACAAATCAACAATTCCGGTGTTGATCTCGCCTGATTGCAATCGAAGCTCGCATTTTTTGTCGGCAACTTTGGGGTATATGTACTTGTATTTTCTGGGCCATTTATTTCCACCATAACGTTCCGATCTGCTTTTACTAAAACACGCCACCCACCTCGGCTAGCTAATTCTTGGCTAACTTCAAAAACATCATTAGTGGTTGTTGTGACGCCCGGATTAAGGTCACTCAGAATTTTTTCATTACTGCTCACTTGCATTGCGTATTCCGCTGAGGCCCCAATGTCGGCTTCGTATTCCGCACCGTTAGGATCTATCAAGCTTATTTGAGGTAATGAGAACGCACCTATTGGCTTATGAGAAATATTTTTATATTGCCAGCTCACCGCAACATAAACCGCACCCTGTGGCGCACGAGACTGACCTAAATCTAGATCGCCCACTGCACTCAATAGCTTTACGCTAGCCACTTTTAATTCCAGTTGTTTTGTCTGAAATGTTTGCCCCGTGGTGATGTGTGTCTGAGCTGCGGCGCTCTGTGCGTCACTACTGTTTTTAGCTAAGAATTTTTGCCCTAAGTCGGTGCTAAATATATCCAACGCTACGACAGTTCCCAAAACAGCATAGACGACCGTTGCAATCACTGCGGCACTTGTGCTGACGCCGCCCTGTTCAATTAACTCATCTCTAGTTTTTTCTGGTGTTAAATCGAGGTCGATAATGGCATCAACTTTTTTCTCGGTGTGTGATTTGTACCAATAATTGCATGACAACCCTATGTGTAGCGTGAACCATGCTTCAGCTAGCCAAGTCACATTTCCTTTAATAGGAAGTAACGTTATGAGAGCCGCAAGTGCGAGAGACCCTGTAATGGTCAATGCTGAATATAGATACATTTTCCGGTAAGCCAACCAGCTACCCGGAAACAAGAATGCAACCCAATTCCAAGAATATTTGTTTGTGTGGCTTTCTGCTGCGAGCCATTTCTTTTCGAAGTAATCGTAATTTGGCCCGACAAAAATTTCTATTTCGCGGCCCAAATCTTCGTCTTCAATTTCTTGTTCAGGCAGCTCTGCTTCGATTAAGGACTCAAGAGAAACGCCGCATGCGCCACAAAATTTGCTGTCGTCCTGATTTTTTACACCGCATTTGCTGCAATACATTTTGAGCTTTCCTTTTTACTCGCACTTACGACTTTGGCAATAACAGCGCCAAATAGTACGATTTTCGTAATTTACAAGTCAATGTAAATTGTTGTTTACGCATTTTTAGACAAATGTATAGACCTTAAACTTGCGGCCATGAATTTAGGCAAAACAATCAAAGAATTAAGAATTTCAAGACACTGGGCGCAAGATGAGCTTGCGTTCCGTGCTAAAACGTCAGCTGCAAATATTTCGCGTATCGAAAGTGGGAAGCACGGACCGAGCACGCGATTACTTGAGACGATTGCTTACGTTTTTGACATGAAGATGTATCAGATGGTGGCGATTGCCGAGGAAGAAAAACTACCGATTGCAGCACCTACCCATGACTTTGCCGAGCAAGCCTTGCTACAAAACTTTCGTTTAATGACACCAAAAGAGCGTGAGTTATTTATCTCAATCAGTGAGCGTTTCGCTAAGCTTGGCGAGTCGGTTTAATCTCGTCACAAAGCTAAAAAATCCTCCTACTTTTCAACCAAGGATTACAATGTAATCCTTGTAATACAACAAAAAGAGGTTTCACTATGGCTATGATGTCCATGCGTTTGCCGGATGAGCTAACAAATCAACTAGATTCGCTTGCCAGTGCGACAGGTCGCTCAAAGTCGTTCTTAGCGGGACAAGCGATTCGTGACTTTGTTGAACGTGAGTCATGGCAGATTGCTGAAATTACTCAAGCGATCAGCGAGGCGGATCGCGCTGATTTCGCGAGCGACGAAGAAGTAAATAAAATCAGTGCGAAATGGCAGCGCAATGCGGGTTAGGTGGCTACGTAAGGCCATTAGTAATCTTGATGCCGAGGCCGAATATGTTGCTAAAGAAAATGCTGTAGCCGTTGCCGAAATGTTCGTGTACGTCAAAGCGAAGGTTGAGGCACTTGGTGACTTTCCCGCCACTGGACGCCCCGGTAGGGTTCCGAATACACGCGAACTGGTCATTGACCGATATCCAATCTTAGTGCCCTATAGGGTGGTCGGTGATGAGCTCCAAGTGTTGCGCGTATTTCACACTCGGCGCAAGTTACCAAGAGACTGGTGATTGAAAGCTAATTAGGAGTTTCAAATGAAAGACTCTTTAAAACCCGGCATCAAGTACGAACATAGATTCGTTATTCCTGTATCGAAAACAGTCCCTGCTCTCTATCCAGAATCCGCAGAATTCGTCGCGATGCCAGAAGTTTTTGCCACTGGCTATTTAGTTGGTCTGCTCGAATGGGCCTGCATCATGGCCGTTAAGCCACATTTAGACTGGCCACAAGAGCAATCCGTTGGCACACACATCAATGTAAGCCACGAAGCTGCGACACCACCCGGCTTAGAGGTAACGACCCAAGTTGAACTGACAGCAGTTGAAGGTCGGCGACTCACCTTCAGCGTAGAAGCTCATGATGGCAAGGACTTGATTTCCAAAGGTACGCATGAGCGCTTCGTCATCATCAAAGAAAAATTTGATAGCAAACTAGCCAGCAAAAAAATATAGTATTCAGATGCGAACGTTCAGCAGGCACTTAACGGCTGACAAAACTGCTCGCGCATCTTTAGTTCGTCCAACTTCTACATCGTCCAGTCCCTTTTCAACTTCCTCTATGAGAAGTAAATGAACGCGCGCGCGTTCCAAACGATGGTAGTGATCTAGGCGCTGCGGATCAATCATCGCAACATAGCTCTCACCGTTTTTCGTAATAATTTTTTCAGCTCCCGCCTTGACCTGTTCGGCCAAATCCGAAAGATTAGCGCGCTCCAAAGAGAATGGAACAATATCGCTTGCTGTAAATGCCATGACACCCTCCTGCTGCACTAAATAATGTACATAATTTTGCACTCATTTATAAATATGTCCCGCCAATTATTTTCGATTTCCACCCGCCACCATTTTGTATTCAAATAAACGGCACTCAATTGCGCCGTTGAACAATGGCGTTTTTCGTGAAACTGAGAGGCGAATAAATTTAGGCATACGCAAATCAGAAGTGAACAGATAGGCGCGCCAACCCGAAAATTTCTTCTTCAGTGCATCACCGAGTTGAGGATAAAGCACTTCTAAATCTGCCATGTCGCCCATGCGTTCGCCATAAGGCAGATTTGCCACCAAAACACCTTCCTCTGCTGGCGCGGCCACTTCTAAAACATTGGCTTGTTTCAACGTTACCGCTCCTAACAACCCAGCATTTTCTAAATTAAGGCGAGCGGCTTTCAGCTCTTCGCCATATAGATCGCTGCCAAAGATTGGCAAGAGCTCAACAGGTTTTTGCGCGGCGATGGCTTTATTGCGAATTTCGTTCCACACTTTTGCATTAAAATTTTTGATCTTCTCAAAGGCAAAATGGCGCGAGATACCCGGCGCGATGTTCAGCCACATTTGCACCGCTTCAATCAAAAAAGTACCGCTACCGCACATCGGGTCAAGCAGTGGGACGCCTGGCTTCCAACCAGTGAGATGCAAAATACCTGCCGCTAAGTTTTCACGTAACGGCGCGATGTTGGTGTATTGGCGCACGCCGCGTTTAAACAGGGCATCGCCTGAAGTATCGAGATACAAAGTAAAGCGCGACCCCTCGAGAAAGGCGTGAATGCGCATGTCGGGCTCGTGCGTATTCACACTTGGACGCTCACTGCACAGCTGACGAAATTTGTCGCAGATGGCATCTTTAATTTTAAGCGTGGCAAAGTCTAAACTTTTTAACGGGCATTTAATGGCCGCCATGTTGACGCGAATGGTGTCTTTCACATCAAACCAATCACCCCATGGCAATTTATACGCAGTGTCGTAAATGTCTTGCTCAGTGCGATAGCTTGTCGTCGCCACGCGCCACAATACGCGACTAGCAGTGCGACTATGCAAATTGACGCGATAGCACAATGACCAGTCTCCCGAAAAATGCACGCCTCCCTCAGTCGCTTTAATGCCCTCCGCGCCCAGCTCGGTGAGCTCATTACTAAGTGGCGTTTCTAAGCCACGCGGGCAAGGTGCAAAAAATTGTTCGTTCATATTGGTTTTACCGTAACAAGGATGACGACGATTAGCAGAATCATCACTGGAATTTCATTGAACCAACGATACCAAACGTGTGAGTGAGTGTTTAACCCTTGTTTAAAATCATTGAGCAATTTGCCGCAATAAAAATGGTAGGCAATTAACACCAAGACCAGCATCAGCTTGATGTGTAGCCAGACACCTGCAAAATCGTAACCCAGCCACAACCAAGTGCCAAATATCAAAGCCAACGCGCCGATAGGTGTAACGAAGCGATACAACTTGTGTGACATTAACAATAAGCGTGAGCGCTCTTCCTCTCCTGTCGCCATCGCCAAATTTACAAACAAACGCGGCAGGTAAAACAATCCGGCAAACCAACTGGTCACCAGAATAATGTGAAACGCTTTAATCCAGAGCATGAGATTTCCTATTTAGATAAACGTCGGCGGAATAGCACCAGCGACACATAAAAGCCCACCAAGGTATAAGCCAACAGTATGCCGATGTGTAGTAGCGCTTGCGGAGGAACAACACCGCTCATCAACGGACGTGCCAAATCCACCGCATGAGTGAGTGGCAATACATTCGCCACTATTTGCATCGAATCTGGCAATTGCGAAACCGGAAAAAATACGCCGCACAACATCATCATCGGCGTAATCGCCAGCGTGAAGTAATACATGAAAAAGTCGTAGGCAGGAGCGAGTGCCGTCATGATGAGCGCAATCGCCGCGAAGGCTAGTCCAATAAGCAACGCCAAAGGGATCATCCACAACGACATGAGCGAATGCGACAAGCCCAACAGCCAAATCACACTCAGCACTGCCACACCAGACATCAGACTTTTTGTTGCCGCCCACAAAATCTCTGACAGCACCACGTCATCAAGCGAGATCGGCGTATTCAAAATCGCCTCCCAAGTACGTTGCTCGTGCATACGCGCAAAGCCGGAATACAACGCTTCAAAGCTGGCGCTATTCATGGTGCTGTAACACACCGTACCTGCCGCAAGAAATGCCATGTACGACATGCCGCCCATTTCAGGCAACAAGCTCCCCAAACCATAACCCAAACCTAACATGTAGATCACGGGGTCCGCGAGATGGCCCATGATGGAAGCGGCGGCGATTTTCTTCCACACCAACCAATGACGACGCCAAATTGGATAGAAGCGAAAGCTGAATTGAGGTAGTGCGTAATAGTTATTCATTTCACTCTCTCATCTCTCGGCCAGTCAGCTTTAAAAATACATCTTCCAAGTTCGCTGGGCGGTGCAAATAGCGTAGCGCGGTTTGCGCTTGTAAATGCGCCACCAGTGGCTGCGCATCTTGCACATAGCAAAATACCGTCTCACCACTTAACTCAAACCGCTGTGAATATTTTCCCGCATGCTCATGCGCCCATGCCTCAACGGTTTCACCAAACACCTCAACCACTTGCGGCTCGATGTTTTGTTCGATCAATTCTCGTGGCGTGCCTTGGCTAATCAATTTACCGTTATCCAATACGGCAAGGCGATGACACAAACGCTCGGCTTCATCCATAAAGTGAGTGGTCAGCAAAAGCGTTTTGCCTTGTTGTGTGAGTTCACGCAAACGTTGCCAAATGAGATGCCGCGCTTGTGGATCGAGCCCGGTCGTTGGTTCATCTAAAAAAACCACATCGGGATCGTTCACTAGCGCACGTGCCAAGGTCAGACGACGCTTCATCCCACCCGAGAGCGTTGGCACTTTAACATCGCGTTTAGACGTCAAATTAGCGAACTCCAACAGCGCTGGAATGCGCGCCTCAATCTCGCTATCGTGCATGCCAAAATAACGTCCGTACACCAAGAGATTTTCTGCCACGGTGAAATCAGGATCGAGGTTATCCATTTGCGGCACGACGCCAACTTTGATGCGAGCTTCACGTGCCGCCTGTGGCACAGGCAAATCGAGCAACGTCACCTCACCGGCATCGGGTGTACTCAACCCAAGCAACATCCGCAAGGTCGTGGTTTTACCCGCGCCATTAGGGCCTAGCAAACCAAAACACTCGCCTCGACGAATGGAAAGATTCAGACCGTCGACCACGCGATGACCCGCATAAGATTTTTGTAAATTGATCGCCTCGATAATCGGCTTCATAGCGCGTTACCTAAAAAATGCTGCCGAACGATGTCACGCAATTGCGTGAGTCGTCCGTGAAAATAATGCTCTGCTTGTGGCAAAACCACGATTGGCAAATGCTGTGGGCGCGCCCATTCCAAGGTGTCTGCCAACGCCACCACATCATCATGTTCACCTTGCACCACCAGTGTGTGCGCTGGCACAGGCGGCATAGCGAAGCGCCCAACCGCAGGCGCCGCCAAAATTAAGTGTTGCGGATGTAGCTGCTGTGCAGCTCGTGCGGCAACATAACCACCAAAAGAAAAACCCGAAAGAATCAGTGGCAAATCGCCAAACTGCTCACGCGCGAATTCCACGATTGCCAGAACATCTTGCACCTCGCCATCGCCGCCGGTGAACTCTCCCTCACTGGCACCAACTCCACGAAAATTGAAACGTAGCGACACGCAACCCAGCTCGGTGAAAGTTTTAGCCAAAGTGAACGAAACTTTGTTTTCCATCGTGCCGCCCATCGTCGGAAGCGGATGGCACACGATTGCAATAGCAAGCTGCTCGGCTTTCGGTACGTGCGCTATACCTTCTAGCTGCCCAACCGGTCCAACAGTAGAAAATTGTTGTAGCACGGACATTAGATTTTTAGGCGTTCAACGGGTTGACTGTTTTTCAGATGCGACTCGATGATTTCGTCCAAATCACTTTCATCGACGTAGGTGTACCAAGTGCCCTCAGGGTAAACCACGATCACCGGACCGTCATCACAGCGCCCTAAACATCCTGCGGAATTAATACGAATACGATTACCCTCGGTATCAAGCTTCAACGCTTTAACCTTATCTTTGACGTAGTCACGCATTTTTTGCGTGTTGAAATTCGCGCAGCAATCTTCGCCCTCTGCACGTTGATTGACGCAGAAAAAAACATGTTTATCGTAGTAGTTCATGAGCAATACATAAGAAATAATTTAGGGGGGCATTCTACTACTCTCGGTGCGAAGCCCCACGCCACAGATAGCCCAGCAAGAGCAATGGAAATGCCAACATGATCGTTTGCGACAGTCCGTTGTAATTGAGCAAGTGACCAAACCGCCATTGATATAAACGCATCGCCGCAGAGGCTGCACCACTGTCTAATACGACATGCGCCAACACCAAGTAACTCAATGCTGCAAATACCGCTAATCGAACCAAGGCTACTCTTGCTAAGCCACTCATGATTGACATCACCAAGACGCCAAGAAAAACTCCTAACATTGCCTCACTATTCAGCCATAGCAGTAGCGCCCATGATTTTAGCAATACTGCGGCAGCAACAAATTTTAATAGTGCAATCACGAACAAAACCAACATCAGCGCAGTAACCGCATGGCGTCGTGTGCGGAGCAACGTCATCAACAATGTGCCTAACATCAGCACATTTAGCGCCACTGTTGCACTTTCTAACCAATTAAAAATATCCACCGGGGCCGGCACAAAGGGTTGTCGCGCCACTTCCGTGATGAACACATTTCCCAACATTGGCATTGAAGGGTTAATCTGCGCAAACATCCACACTGCCAACAACGCCAGCCCAAAATCGACACCTTGACCGCGCTCAAACCATTGCAAGCGCCAATGCATCAAATAAAAAAACCATGCTCTGGGCACAATGCTCACTGCCAATATCGCACCGCTTAGTGCGCCCAAACCATTCATCAATAAATCTAAATTTGAGCTAATGCGATTAGGCAAATACATCTGCGTAAACTCCATCAGACCAGACAGCAGCAACCCAACAAATAACACCGACAGCACACTTGTCACCGCACTTAATCTTGCACGCAGTGTTAAGCCAAATAACAAACCAAATGGCAAATAGGCCAAAAAGTTGGAGATCGCGTCAAACCAAGAGTAGGTTTGCGCTAATGGGGATGATAATACCTCAATAAAATCAAGGCCCTGCTCTTGCCAACCAGAAAATGGCGAGAGGCTGGCATACACGATAAATAGCGCGAATCCCGCCGTTAGGTAACTGCGTAACAAAGCGCGTGAACGGTAGATTGGCATGTGACGCATCGTTATTTTTTTAAGCTTTCGCGCGGAAACCAATACAAATAATGCCCTGGCAAATCGGCAATGACTCGCGTTAACAACAACTGAAGGCGTTCTGGATTCATGCAACCAATTAATTATATTGAGTTATTATATTTTACCAATTCAGCTTGCTGCACTTAAAACTTCTCATACAAATTCAAATAACGCCATGTGCCCGTTTGCAACTTCCCCATTGCCACGCGCCCAATGCGCAAGCGCTTTAGCGACATAATTTGTAAGCCAACGTGTTGACAGGCATGAGCAATTTGCCCCGGCACCACACCCTTGAGCGCAAAGCGCAGACGCGTTTCACTTTGCCAACTTACCTTGGCGGGCGCGAGAGCTTTGCCATTAAATTTTATGCCATGGTTTAACAACGCCAGACCATCTGAAATCAGCTCGCCTGAAATTTCTACAACGTATTCCTGCTCAATCGTTGCAGCGTCTGAGGTGAGTTTACGCGACACATGCCAATCTTGAGTATGCACAGTTAGGCCCGTTGCATTTCGTTCCAACGGCAAGCACTGCGTAAGCTTAAAAAAATGCTGTTTGAGAATACGAATACCAGAATGATCATCAGCAGCCTGCGACTCTGCGCAAATCAGTTGCGGAGTGAACTCAACGTCTATTGGCTGGTTAAACAAAATCGTCACCGGCGAAACGGGTTCGAGTTTGGCATCTGGATGCAACACTACCGCCTGCTCTCCCACCATGAACTGCGGCTCCTCGACCACCTGTCCATCGACACTCACCCACCCACCTGCGATGTATAACTCCGCCTCGCGGCGCGAGCAAGCGATCAACTCGACAAGACGTTTGGAAAGGCGAATAGAGCTAGGCATGGCAAAGATTTTTATAATCAGGGCTGGCATTGTAAACGCTGCGCCCTCACTTCCTTGTAAAATGAGCACATGGATGCCCACAAAAAAACGAATAGCCCACATAACCTCGACGGTATTACGCTCGAAATGGTCGTTACACAGCTAGCAGAAAAAATGGGGTGGGAAGCAATGGGGGAAGCAGTACCTATCCGCTGTTTCACTCATGACCCCAGTGTTAAATCCAGTTTAAAATTTTTACGCAGAACGCCGTGGGCGAGAGAAAAAGTTGAGGCGTTGTATTTGATGCAAATACGTAGACTTCCTTGAAGAGATAATTGAGTTAGTAACACCACCAACGTAATTTTCAGAATGGAGAATACATGCTTAACCATAAAATATTGCTATTAGCACTAGCCACTTTTGCCATTACGGGATGCTCATCTATCCCTATGGCCACAAAAGAACAAGATGCCACAAGTAAACAATTCAAAACACCGACCACTGGCTTATCTGGCGTCTATATTTATCGCAATGGTGCTTTTGGTGGCGCGACTAAAAAAACTGTTTCGCTGGACAGAGCGCCTCTTGGGGAGACTCTCACAAAAACCTTTTTTCATCGCGAGATTAAACCCGGGCCCCATATCATCTCTACCAAGTCAGAATTCGGTGACAATGAACTCTCTTTTGACGCAGTGGAAGGGGAAAATTACTATTTCCGTCACTACATGAAGTTAGGCGTTATTGTCGGAGGGGCTGGTATTGAAGCTGTTAACGAACAAGATGGCATGAAAGGTGTAATGGAGTGCGAAGAAGCACGCTAACTTTAGTTCAACAACTATGGGAGTGAGCAAAACAAAAACTCACTCCCAATAATCAATGCGCCTCATCCCAGTTCGCGCCTTCGCCCAAGCCCACTTCCAGCGGTACTTTCAGCTCGGCCACGTTACACATCAGTTCGCGCACTTTTCCTTTCACAAGAATCAATTCTGTTTCTGGCACTTCCAGCACCAGTTCGTCGTGCACTTGCATGATGAGCTTTGTTTTTAGGTTTTCTTGCTCAAGCCAGTTTTGCACCTTCACCATCGCGAGCTTGATGAGGTCGGCCGCCGTGCCCTGCATCGGCGCATTGATGGCGGCTCGTTCAGCGGCTTGGCGGCGCATTCCATTCGCACCGTTGATCTCTGGCAACCACAATCTGCGACCAAACCATGTCTCAACGTAGCCGAAACGTTTCGCCTGTTCGCGGGTGTCGTCCATGTAACGTTTTACGCCGGGATAACGCGCAAAATAAAGGTCGATGTATTGCTTGGCGGCACTGTTCTCGATATTGAGTTGGCTCGCTAGGCCGTAAGCGGACATGCCGTAGATCAAACCGAAGTTAATCACTTTGGCAAACCGACGTTGTTCACTCGTTACCTCATTCAACGGTGCGCCGAATACCTCAGCAGCAGTGGCACGGTGAATATCTTCACCATTGGCAAACGCTTTGAGCAAGCCTTCGTCACCGGACAAATGCGCCATGATGCGCAACTCAATCTGCGAGTAATCCGCTGAAACAATACACGAACCGGCAGGCGCAATAAACGCTTCGCGAATACGACGGCCCTCAGCACTACGAATCGGAATATTTTGTAGATTAGGATCACTCGACGCTAGACGCCCCGTTACCGCCACGGCTTGTGAATAGCTGGTGTGCACCCGCCCCGTGCCGCGATTGATCATCAGTGGCAATTTGTCGGTGTAGGTGGATTTCAGTTTCGCCAACCCGCGATGCTCCAGCAAAATCTTTGGCAGTGGGTAATCCAATGCCAACTCTTGCAGCACCTCTTCATCGGTGGAGCGACTCCCCGTTGCGGTTTTTTTCTTAGATGGAATACCGAGTTTATCGAACAAAATTTCTTGCAATTGTTTTGGCGAATTAAGGTTGAAAGGCTGGCCCGCAGCCTCAAATGCGAGCGCCTCAATTTCCATGAGTCGGCTACCCAACTCATGGCTTTGACGCGCCAACTTTGCGCTGTCGATCAACACACCATTACGCTCCATCTTGAATAAGGCTTCGCGTGCAGGCAGTTCAATATTGCGATACACCTCATTCAAGCGGCCTTGCAGTTGCGGCGCAAAGTGTTGATGTAAACGTAGCGTAATGTCTGCATCTTCGGCGGCATATTTTGTCGCCGTCTCAAGATCAACTTGATCAAAACTAATTTGCTTCACGCCTTTACCAACCACCTCAGTGTAGGGGATGGTTTTTAAGCCCAAATGACGCAATACGAGATTTTCTAGGTCGTGCGGCTTGTGACTTTCAATCACATAAGATTGCAACAAGGTGTCTTCGGCGACACCGCGCAAAGCGATGCCGTGATTTGCAAAAATATGCTGGTCGTATTTTAAATTCTGGCCGAGTTTTTTATGTTGCTTACTCTCTAGCCAACCTTTTAATTTTTGCAGTGCATGTTCGCGATTCAACTGATCTGGCGCGCCGGGATAATGATGCGCTAAAGGAATATACACAGCCTCTTGTGGCGTAATGGCAAGTGAGATGCCCACCAACTGCGAGCTCATCGTGTCCAGCCCGGTGGTTTCAGTATCGATACTGACCAATGGTGCTTGCATCAATTTTTCTAGCCAGATATCCAGCTGCGATTCAGTGAGTACGGCTTCGTATTTAGACGTGTCGTTGCTAAATAATTCGCCTGTAGCCTGTGGCTCAAATGCTCTTTGTGGCGCATCAGTTTGCACTGAGGTTTTTTCACTCTCGGCGACACTGGCACCATTTAACTCACGCAACCAACTTCTAAAACCAAATTGCTCTAGCAACCCGCGTAGCTTTTCCACGTCTTGAGCCGGTGCTGCCAACTGGTCGAAATTCACAGGTAATTCAACGTCACACTTCACCGTCACCAATCTTCTGCCCTGTGGCAACCAGTCCAGTGCGGCACGAAGATTGTCACCCACCACACCTTTAACCTCCGACGCATGAGCAACCAAATTATCCAATGAGCCATATTCAGTCAGCCATTTCACAGCGGTCTTCGGCCCACACTTAGCCACTCCAGGCACGTTGTCTACCGTATCGCCCACTAGTGTTAAATAATCCACAATACGCTCTGGCGGCACGCCAAATTTAGCCATTACACCCGCCTCATCCAGCGTCTCATTACTCATGGTATTGATGAGTTGCACTTGGCTATTGACCAGTTGCGTGAGATCTTTATCACCAGTGGAAACGATGCAGCGCGCACCACCTTGTGTAGCCTGCTGCGCCAAAGTGCCGATCACATCGTCAGCCTCCACGCCATCCACCATCAAAATATTCCAACCGTATGCTTCAACGGCTTCATGCAAGGGCTCAATCTGCGCACGCAAATCATCCGGCATGGAGGGTCTGTGTGCCTTATATTCAGGGTACCAATCGTCACGAAAGGTTTTGCCTTTGGCGTCGAATACGCAAGCGCTATAATCTGCCGGGTAATCTTTTTGTAGGCGGCGCAGCATATTGAGCACGCCTTGAATAGCGCCGGTGGGTTCACCCTTTGGGCTACGCAAATCTGGCATCGCATGGAAAGCGCGATAAAGGTAAGATGAGCCATCGACTAACAGCAGTGTTTTCATTTTTTTTGAGAGCTTGAGATGAACGGACAATCCAAAATACCTCACTCGCATTTACCCGAGTTAACTCAGTCGAAGGAGGCCTGGCGCGTGTTCGGCATTATGTCAGAATTCGTCTCTGCCACCGAACGCCTGCAAGACATCCAACCCGCTGTGAGCATCTTTGGTAGCGCACGCACACCGCACGACCATCCCTATTACAAGCTCACCGAAGAGATTGCGCGCTTACTTTCCGATGCAGGATTTTCAGTCATTTCAGGCGGCGGCCCCGGCATTATGGAAGCCGCCAACAAAGGCGCTTTTTACGGCAAATCTCCCAGCGTGGGACTGAATATTCAGCTGCCCCACGAACAGCACAACAACCCGTACCAAAATATCAGCCAAACCTTTCAGCACTTCTTCACGCGCAAGGTCATGTTCGTGAAGTTTGCCAGCGCTTATGTCGTAATGCCTGGTGGCTTCGGCACATTGGATGAGTTGATGGAGTCGCTCACCCTAGTGCAGACCGGAAAAACGCGCCGTATGCCAATCATTTTGGTGGGTAGCAAATTCTGGGGGGGCATGGTTGAGTGGATCAAAACCAGCCTACTCGAAGAAAACATGATTAGCCCTGACGATCTGAATCTAATTCAAATTATTGATGAGCCAGAAAAAATCGTCAGCGCCATCTTCGAGCATTACGAAAAAAGAGGGTTTGAGCCCTCCGAAGCAGAGCGCGAAATGCAACTAAACCTATGATCAGCAAAAATCACTTTAACAGCCTGTTAAAATAGACACACATTAAAATCTGGAAAAATCATGCGCATCATCACTCTGCTGTTGCTTTCTTGCTTAAATTTCGCGGCCTACGCCGCTGATGTCACCGACCCTAAGCCACTACCACCGCCCCCGTCACTTGACCCGAGCGAAGCGGTCGATGAGCCGCAAATCACCATTAAGCAAAATACCGAGCAAACGGTTGAAGAATATCGCAGCAATGGCCGCCTCTACATGATCAAAGTTACCCCGAAACATGGCAAGCCCTACTACCTTGTAGATGATCGCGGCGATGGAAAATTCGCACGTCAAGAAAGCTTAGACTCAGGGCTACGCGTGCCGATGTGGCTAATTTTTAAGTTTTGATTTAGGTTCTGTAAGCATGGCTGTTTTTACTCGCGTCACCGAAGCGGAAATCACCGCTTGGTTAAATAATTACTCCCTTGGCACTTTGCTCGAATTGCAAGGCATAGCCTCTGGCATTGAGAACACTAATTACTTTGTCACCACCAGCAATGGCCGTTTTGTGCTGACTTTGTTTGAAAAATTAACGGCGAGCGAGTTGCCGTTTTACTTAAACTTGATGGCTCATCTAGCGCGGCACGGCATTCCCTGCCCTGCACCAGTCGCAGATAAAAACAATCAGTTTCTAGGCTCGCTCAACGGCAAACCAGCCTGCATTGTCAGTCGTTTAAGTGGCAAATCAGTCACTGAGCCAACTCCCGCACAGTGCGCTGCGGTCGGCGCGATGTTGGGGCAAATGCACAATGCAGGACAAAGCTTTACTGAGGTGATGCCCAATGCGCGCGGTACCGAGTGGCGCTCCGAAGCAGCACAACAGATCACGCAATTTTTATCCACGCGCGATAAGTTGTTGCTTGAATGTGAAGTGGCCTTCCACCTAGAGCACGCCTTGGACAGCCTACCGCGCGGCGTGGTTCACGCTGACTTATTTCGCGACAACGTTTTGCTAGATAGTGAGCGCGTAGGTGGCTTGATCGATTTTTATTTCGCCTGCAATGATTGCTTACTCTATGACGTGGCGATTACCGTCAACGATTGGTGTATGAATGGCGATGGCACACTTGATACCGAGCGCACTAAAACTTTTTTACAAGCCTACAATTCGGCACGCCCATTCACTGAAGAAGAGACAAAAGAATGGCCGACTGCTTTACGTTTAGGCGCTTTGCGCTTCTGGATCTCTCGCTTATTTGATCTACATTTGCCGCGCGATGGCGAAATGGTCAATCCGCACAACCCAGATCAGTTTAAACACATTTTGCAAAATCACATCATCGGAAAAAATACCACTTGGCTATAAATATGGAAGCGAGAAAACTTTTAGCAAGTGATGGCTGGCTGTGGATTAAGCAGGGCAATTATCTCTTCAAAAAAAGCCCAATTTTGTTAGTAGCCCTGATTTTGATTACCATCGCGGCTTTACTCGCAACGAGCAGAATCCCACTTGCTGGCGACGTCATTATCGGATTTCTTTTCCCAATATTTTTTGTGGGTCTAATGCGTGGTTGCCAAGCCCTAGAAAATGACGAAGAGCTTGAGATTGCCCACCTGTTTTGGGGCTTTCAACGTGCGCCGTTCCTTGTCACTCTCGGCGCCATCAATATCATAGCTGAGTCACTTATCGTCATCATCATGAGTAACACCGGCGGCAAAGAGCTTGTAGATATTTTAACCAGTGAGTCACCGGTAAATGATCCTGCCATCATCATTGCCGCGGTACAAAATGCAGGCATTTCGCTGCCTTTAGGAATTGGGCTATTTTCCGCGTTACTCATGGCAATGCAGTTTGCCCCCATGCTAATTGCTTTTAACAATATCTCGCCACTTGCCGCACTCAAAGCCAGTTTACGTGCCTGCTTGCGCAACATGGCGGCACTTTCCGTTTATGGTGTAGTCATGGTGCTCTTTGCGTTTGCCGCAACACTCGCCATGATGTTGGGTTGGATCATTTTGTTTCCCCTGATGATCACTTCCATCTATGCCGCGTATCGCCGACTTTTTCCCACTGCTGAAGAAATGGTGCGCATGGCAAGCTCTTACAACACCACCCCACCGAATTCGAATGCAGCCAACGATGGACAATGAAATAACGGATAGCGAAGTTAAACAGGCGCAGATTCCGCACAACCTGTTTATCACGGGTTTGTTTGTCTTCGATTTAATGATGACGCCTGCTGTGATCGTGCTTAAACTCGGCATGGCAGGCATACTCATTCCGCTATTTTGCTCACTGGCACTCATCGCATACATCTACCTGCGCAGCAAAAAAATCAGCTCGCCTTTTGTTGACGCACACTGGAGCCTTACGTTCAAACACGCACGCTGGCTGATGATTGGCTATAGCGTTTCGGCCACTTTAATTTTCATTGCTTGGCTGATCAGTCTCAACATACAAAACGTCCACACAGGCAATATCATGTGGACGGCACTAACACGCATTGCACTGCTGCCCACCCTGATCATTGTGATGGTCACTGCGGTGATGGAGGCGAGCGCAATCAGCTCGGCCTCTAAAAGAGAGATCAGCGCGAATTAAACTGGCTGAAATTCCTCAAAGGCACGCAACACCTCTGCTGCATACATCAATGATGGGCCTCCGCCCATATACACAGCCACCGCCAACATCTCGTTAATTTGCTCACGCGTTGCGCCCATTTTGACCAAAGAGCGCACGTGATAGCCAATGCAACCATCGCAACGCGTTGATACAGCAATCGCCGTGGCAATCAACTCTTTATTCAGGGCGGACAACACGCCTTCCGCCATAGCCGACTTAGCCATCGCATCGAAGCCTGCCATCGGTGCGGCAACCTCTTTGCGAAATGGCAATAGTGCTTTGCTAATATCTTGGGTGATGGTTTTGAATGACTTGCTCATAAATATAACTCCTTGTTTAAATTGACTGTTAAATAGCTTCTAATTTTGCATATTCTAGCGCCAGCCACTTACTGCCCGCGCGCTTAAAGTTGACCTGCACTCGACCTTGCGTGCCCGCTCCTTCGGTATCCGTCACCACTCCCTCACCAAATTTTTGGTGAAACACGCGCTGCCCAATGCGCCACAGCGCACTTGGAGCAGAGGACGATGCAGTTGCCGCAAACGCAGCTTCGTAACTTTGCGTTTCATAGGGGTTGGCAACAAACTTTTTCTCTGCCCCGAAGCGCGGCGAAATCCAATGCAACAACTCATCCGGCAATTCACGCAAGAAACTCGACATTAAGCTGTAGCTCACTTGTCCATGCAACATACGGCTTTGTGCAAAGCTCAAATACAAACGGCGACGTGCGCGGGTAATCGCCACATACATCAAGCGTCGCTCCTCATCTAGGCCGCCATCATTTTTACTGTTCTGATGCGGGAATAATCCCTCCTCCAAACCGCTGATGAACACCGCATGAAATTCCAAACCCTTCGCCGCATGCACTGTCATTAAATGCATCGCATCAGCATCTTCGCCTGCTTGATGTTCACCTGCTTCGAGTGCTGCATGAGTAAGAAAAGAAGTTAGGCTGTCGTCCTCATTTTCGTGCACAAATAACGTTGCTGCGTTCATTAATTCATTTAAGTTTTCGAGACGCTCTTCCGCTTCACGTTTTTTTGCGCCCGTTTCATTTTGGTAATGCGATACCAGCGTGCTGTGTGCCAACACGTGATCAACGATTTCTGGCAAGGGTAATTCACGCGTCGCCTGTGTCATCGCCATAATCATTTGTGCGAAGGCCGCTACCTTGCCACTGGACTGACACACCACCTGCCAAAGCGTGACGTTCTGCGCTCGAGCCACTTCCTGTAGTTGCTCAATACTCCGTGCACCAATGCCACGCGTTGGAAAGTTAATCACGCGCAATAGTGCGTTATCGTCATCTGGATTATTGATCAGACGCAAATACGCCAAGGCGTGTTTAATTTCTTGTCGCTCAAAAAAGCGCAAGCCGCCATACACGCGATACGAAACGCCCGCCGACACCAGAGCATGCTCTAACACACGAGACTGCGCATTAGAGCGATACAAAATCGCCATGTCGGTGAACGCCACACCTTCGCGATTGAGCTGTCGCGCTTCTTCCACAATAAACTTAGCTTCTTCGGCATCAGTCGGCGCTTCGTACACGCGCAGCTGCTCGCCTTTATTTTCAGAGGTCCACAAATTCTTGCCGAGGCGATTGCTGTTGTTTTGAATTAACGCATTGGCTGCCTCAAGAATATTTCCGTGCGAGCGATAGTTTTGCTCTAGCTTGATCACATTCTCGACGTGGAAGTCACGCAGTAATTCTTGCATATTGCCGACGTTCGCCCCGCGAAACGCATAGATAGATTGGTCGTCATCTCCCACGGCGAATAAGGCATTACTTTTCCCCGCCAGCAGTTTTAACCAGCGATACTGTAAAGGATTGGTATCTTGAAACTCATCCACCAAAATGTGCTTAAAGCGTTCTTGGTAATGCTCACGTAATTGAGTGTTGCGTGACAACAATTCATAGCAGCGCAAGAGTAGCTCCGAAAAATCCACCACCCCTTCGCGCTGACACTGCGCATCGTATTCAGCAAACACTTCCACCTTTTTTCGCGTGTAAGGATCGTAAGCTTCGACTTCATGCGCACGCAAACCTTGCTCTTTGCTGCCACTGATGAAATTTTGCAATTCACGCGGCGGGAATTTTTCATCATCCACATTCATCGCTTTCATCAAGCGCTTAATCATCGATAACTGATCAGCGCTATCGAGAATTTGAAAGGTCTGCGGCAAATTCGCTTCACGGTGATGCGCCCGCAACAAGCGGTTACACAACCCGTGGAAAGTGCCGATCCACATACCGCGCGTATTGATCGGCAGCATCGCCGACAAGCGCGTCACCATTTCTTTCGCCGCTTTATTGGTAAACGTCACCGCCAGCAACCCATGCGGTGAAACTTGCCCAGTCGTAATGAGATACGCGATGCGAGTGGTGAGCACACGCGTCTTGCCGCTACCTGCCCCTGCAAGAATTAATGCAGAGTGCGCGGGCAGTTCGACAGCGGCACGTTGTTCGGGATTAAGTCCGGAAACCAAAGAAGAATTCATCGGCTAATTATCCCACAGGATGGCGCATCTATACTTCGTCACATCAATCGCTATAATGCCCAAAACCCACAAGGAACAACGTCATGCGCCCTTCATTAGCATTACAACAACACCGCGACGAAATTCGCCGCATCGCACTCAGTCATCGCGTCACTAATGTGCGGGTGTTTGGCTCTGTGTTACATGGTGAAGATACAGAAGAGAGTGACCTTGATTTACTGGTCGAGCCCACATCGGAAACCACGCTTTTCGATATTGGCGCAATCCAATATGAATTAAAAAAACTATTGGGAATATCGGTTGATGTCCTTACACCTCGCGCATTACCGGATAGCTTTAAAGAACGCGTACTCGCCGAAGCAACTTTGATATGAGCAAAACTGACGCACTTCGGCTTCCAGAGTACTTGCGGCATATCATTGAGGCTATTGAACGTATTGATCTATATGTCGAAGATATGAGTGAAATTACTTTTCTTGAGGATCGCAAAACTCAAGATGCGGTTATTCGCAACTTTGAAATCATCGGCGAAGCATCTCGCAATATCGAGCGGTATCACAAACAGTTCGCCGACGCTCACGATTACTTACCCCTGGGGTTCGCTTACGAAATGCGCAATGCACTTTCTCATGGCTACTTCAAGGTAGATTTGGAAATCGTCTGGAAAACCATTTACACCAACCTGCCAAAATTGCATGAGCAAATAAAACAATTACTGGCAGAAATTCAATAACTGCGCAGTGCCAAGCAATACTAGTTGTTGACACAAATAGCACTAACTCATAAAGTTCAAAGACTTGCGTAACTGCCGACAGCACTTTTCCGCAACGCACGGAAAGGCTCGGCACAATCAGCTAGGAGGCTGACGCAATACCCTTAATCTAGCGCATTCAACAATACGCGACTTAGAAAAGGCTTACCCACGTTCACGAGTATCAAAGGGAATAAGTTGCAGCCTCCAATCACAATGCGCCAAGCGTACCTTCCATTCACTTTGCACAAAAGAGAAAGCCCAGCAGGTTTCCCCACTGGGCTTTCGGATACAGATTCAGCCTTTCGGCTTTATCTTTATTGTAGCAACGGCTCTCACCCCGGATGAACTACTACAACGGCCTCATTATTACGGAGAACGCAATGACTAGCAAGCAAGAAAATCTCGGCGCACTGACTTTCGGATTGGACATTGGTATTGCCTCGGTTGGGTGGGCGGTGCTGGGTGAAAATCGCATTATTGACCTTGGTGTGCGATGTTTCGACAAAGCTGAAACCGCCAAAGAGGGCGAATCGCTCAACCTTGCCAGACGCTCCGCGCGTCTGTTGCGCCGTCGTTTGCGGCGTAGAGCATGGCGGCTCACCAAGCTGGCGCGCTTGCTCAAACGCGAAGGGGTGATTGCGGATGCAAATCTGTTCAAATGCAAAATTGAGAAGAACGCCCCTGTTCCAAAATCATCTTGGCAATTACGAGTTGACGCGCTTGACCGTCAACTGACCGCCGAAGAATGGGCGCGCGTGATCTACCACCTGTGCAAACATCGCGGCTTCCACTGGATCAGCCGTGCTGAAGAAAAAGCGGCGGAGGGTGACAAGGGCGAAGGCGGCAAGGTCAAGCAAGGGCTCGCTGGTACAAAAAAGTTAATGGCAGAAAAGAGCTACCGCACTGCCGCCGAAATGGTGCTGACAGAATTTCCTGAAGCGCAGCGCAACAAGCAAGGAGACTACAGCAAAGCACTATCCCGCATCCTGCTCGGCGACGAGTTTAAAACGCTGTTTGAACATCAGCGAAAACTTGGCAGCTTTTTTGCCACCGAAAAACTTGAAGCCGCCATCCTCGGCAACGGTGACCGCAAGAGCGGTTTG
This sequence comes from Gallionellaceae bacterium, assembly GCA_037140475.1. Taxonomy (GTDB): domain Bacteria; phylum Pseudomonadota; class Gammaproteobacteria; order Burkholderiales; family Gallionellaceae; genus PALSA-1006. The sequence continues at coordinate 2,103 of JBAXEJ010000010.1, read as the reverse complement.
TTCTGGGCGCAAAATCCAGCACTCGCCGGCAGTGATTTATGGAAGATGCTCGGGCATTGCACCTTCGAAAAAAGTGAATATCGCGCACCCAAAGCCAGCTTTACCGCCGAACGTCATGTCTGGCTCACCAAACTCAACAATCTGCGCATTATCGTAGATGGCACAACCCGCTCGCTGAATGAATCAGAGAGGCGTGTCGCACTACCGCTACCTTACCTGCAAGCTGGCGATTTTAAGTATGAGAAACTGCGCCGTGCATTGGTAGAAGAAGGATGCTTGGCAAAAGACAGCTTCAAATTTTCTGGGCTCCCATACACCACTAAACAAGCAAGCGAAGAAAAAACCAAAGACCCCGAAGCCGCAGTATTAGCCAAACTCCCTGCTTGGCAAACCTTGCGCAAGACACTAAAGGACGCTGGGCTTGAAACTGAATGGCAGAAAATCTCCACTGACGCGCTGGAAAGCAGGCCGCAACTACTCGATGAAATCGCTTGGGTGTTGAGCGTCTACAAAGACGATGCCGAAGTGGAAGCTGAATTGCGCAAACTGAACTTGCCCAATGCCGAAAAAATGATCGATGCACTCCTCGATATTCGTTTCGATAAATTCAGCAATCTCTCGCTCAAAGCATTGCGCCAAATCGTGCCGTTCATGGAACAAGGCCAGCGTTATGACGAAGCCGTCGCCAATATTCCCGAGTATGGGCATCACAGCCAGTTGCACAAAGTCGGCGCGGGCGAACACAAATACCTGCCGCCGTTTTACAAAGAGCGCGATAAAACCGGACGCATGGTGTTCAACGACGACATGGATATTCCGCGCAATCCGGTGGTACTGCGCGCGCTCAATCAAGCACGCAAGGTGGTGAATGCGCTCATCAAGAAATACGGCTCACCGCATGAAGTGCATATCGAAATGGCACGCGATTTGTCACGTCCAATCGATGAACGACGCGAAGTAGAAAAACTGCAAAAAGAATTCCGCGACAACAACGAAAAAGGCAAAGCTCAGTTCGCCCAAGACTTCAACATCGTGGGCGCAGTCAAAGGCAAAGAGTTTGAAAAGTACCAGCTTTATCGTGAACAGCAAGGCAAGTGCGCTTATTCAATCGAGCCGATTGACCTGCACCGCTTGTTTGAAACCGGCTATGTGGAAGTCGACCACGCCCTGCCCTACTCGCGCAGCTTCGACGACAGCAAAAACAACCGCGTTTTAGTCTTCGCAAGCGAGAACCGCAACAAAGCCAATCGCACGCCTTTTGAATATCTCGATGGGAAATTTGACAGTCCGCAGTGGCGATCATTTGTTGGTTTTGTTGAAGGCAACAAAACCTATCGTCTCGCCAAACGTAGCCGCTTATTGCGCAAGGACTTCGGCGAAAAAGAATCAAAAGAATTCCGCGAACGCAACTTGAACGATACTCGCTACATCTGTAAATTTTTCAAAAACTACGTCGAACAATATCTGCAACTGCACGAAGACACCGAAGCCAAGCGCTGCGTAGTGTTGAGCGGCCAAATGACTTCATTCCTGCGCGCCCGCTGGGGCTTGGTCAAGGTGCGCGGCGACTCCGACCGCCACCACGCACTGGATGCCGCCGTGGTCGCCGCATGCAGTCATGGCATGGTGAAGCGCCTCTCAGACTATTCACGCCGCAAAGAAATGGAACAGGTGCGTGATGGCTTTGTGGATGTGGATACGGGCGAAATTATCAATCCTGCGATATTCGATAAACTTGAAAAACACTTTCCCAAGCCGTGGGAAAATTTTCGCAACGAACTTGAAGCGCGCCTAAAGCTGGACGACCCCTTTCTATTGCGTGAAGAGATGCAACGCATCGGTAGTTATTCAGAAGAGGCATTGCAAGCGGTACATCCACTGTTTGTGTCACGCGCGCCGCAGCGACGCAACAGTGGTGCGGCGCACAAAGACACCATCTATTCGCAACCGGAACGATTTGTCGCGCAAGGCGGTGTCACGCAAAAAGTGGCTCTCGCCAGCTTGACCTTGAAAGACCTCGACAAGTTAATCGACCCGCATCGCAACGAAAAACTCTACGCTGCCATTCGCACAAGACTAGAGGCGCACGGTGGCAAAGGAGAC
>JBAXEJ010000009.1:0-53529 GCA_037140475.1 Gallionellaceae bacterium | reverse complement strand
AGATTACTCTCTCCCATTACGCCACATATCGCGCAAACCTTGTGGCATGAACTTGCCTACGGCGACGACATCCTATCTGCCCCCTGGCCGGAAGTTGATGAAGCAGCACTCGTACAGGATGAGATCGAGCTGGTGATTCAAGTGAACGGTAAATTGCGCGGAAGTTTGCGTGTGTCGAAAGACGCGGATAAAGCAGCCATCGAGCAAGCCGCCTTGACACATGAAGCCGTGATTAAACATCTTGATGGTGGTACTGCGAAAAAAGTCATTGTGGTGCCCGGCCGCTTAGTGAACGTGGTGGCCTAATCCCTATGAAAACCGCAACCTCTCTTTTGCTGACTGTTACGCTACTTGTGCTATCTGCATGCGGCTTTCACCTTAAAGGGCATGGAGGAAAGAAAGTGACGCTAGCTTTTCAGAGCGTTTATCTTAAAGTTAGCAATGAAACGCCTTTCGTAACAGATTTGCGTGCCGCACTTTTATCAAACAAAGTTTTGGCTGCCACAAGCCCTGATCAAGCGACAGTCACTTTGGAAATTATTTCCGAAGCCTCAGACAAGCAGGTGCTTTCACTTTCTAGCGCAGGCAAGGTGCTTGAATTTGAACTACGCTTTAAAGTAAAGCTTCATGCGTTTGATGCTCAACTAGACAGCTGGCTACCTGAATCAGAAATTGAACTTAGACGCACGCTAACCTACGACGACACGCAAGTGCTGGCTAAAGAGCAAGAGGAGGCGACACTGGTAAAAGATATGCGCACTGATGCTGTGTCACAAACCATTCGCCGCTTAAGTCGTGCGCGACCACCCAAGCCAGAAAATGCGAATAAGTAGCGACGACCTACCGCGTCATCTAGCCAAAGGGCTTGGCTCGCTCTATGTGATTCACGGTGAGGCGATATTGCTCGCCATCGAAGCGGCCGATGCCATTCGTATCGCGGCAAGGGAAGCTGGTTACAATGAGCGCGAAGTGATTATTGCGGAACAGCATTTCAAATGGGCAGAGTTGCGAAACAGCGCGCAAAGCATGTCCTTATTTTCTTCGCGCAAAGTCGTTGATTTGCGCATCCCCTCTGGCAAGCCCGGCGTTGAAGGCGCGCAAGCACTGCAAGACTATTGCGATCACTTAAACGCGGACACATTAACGCTTATCTCACTGCCCAAGCTGGAAAGCACCTCTCTGAAAAGCAAATGGTTTGCCGCGTTAGAAGAACATGGCACGCTCATCAGCGCGGATGAAATTTCACTTGCGGCATTGCCTACTTGGATTGCAGCGCGTCTAAAGCGTCAGGAACAATCCACTGACAAAGACACCCTCGAATTTTTAGCCCAACGCGTAGAAGGTAACTTACTCGCCGCGTTCCAGGAGATTCAAAAACTCGCGCTGTTATTTCCCGCCGGCCCGCTCACCTTCGAGCAAGTCAAAGATTCAGTGATGGATGTGGCGCGCTACGATGTATTTAAACTTTCTGAAGCCATGCTCACCGGCGACGCGGCACGTTATGCCCGCATTCTCGATGGCTTAAAAGCAGAAGGCACCGCAACGGTTTTAATTCTTTGGTCGATTTCCGATGATATTCGTGCCCTCGCCAGAGTGGCGCGCAGCTTGCAACAAAGCGGCAATCTAGCCGGTGCTTTGCGTGATGCCCGCGTGTGGGGCGTAAAACAAAAACTAATCGAACGTGCGGTGAAACGCTTCAACCCCGTTTTTGCTGAACGCGCCCTGCGCCAAGCCGCGCAAATTGACAAACTCATTAAAGGATTAAGGTCTGGCGATGTATGGGACGAACTGCTGCAACTCGGCGTACGTTGCGCGCGGGTGGGCAAAGCATAACCCCCGCTTAATTCTAGTTTTGTAGGGTGGGCAGATTTCTGCCCACGCGGTTAGTGCTCATAGTGAAGTTACCGCGTGGGCACAACAATGTGCCCATCCTACGAAATCGAAATTTTTCGATTTGATGAAGGAAACAAAAATGCACGCACGCACTCTGTTCCGCCTCCTGCAAGCCGCCACGCTGCTGCTGTGCTCCCTCAACCTCGCTCACGCCGGTGAACCACTCGCCGAACCCCTCTTGCGTATCTCTCCCGGCATGCATACGTCGCAAATTAATGGAATTGCCACAGACAAATCAGGGAGGTGGCTTGTAACGGCCGCAGCCGATGCAACCGCGAAGGTATGGGATACAACAACAGGTTATTTACAGCGCACATTGCATCCCTACATCAAAGGTAAAGCTCGCTTGATCTTTGATGTCGCCATTTCCCCAAATGGAAAAACGGTGGCATTAGCGTCTGGCTCAGTTTATCTTTTTGACCGTTCAAGTGGCAAGTTGCTTCGTCGGTTGCCACTTGAAGATGCCTGCCACGTTGCCTTTTCCCCTGACGGGAATACCATCGCAGCAGTTTCACAAGCCGAATACGTCCCTCAACGTAAGGGACATGGTTTACATCTGTTCTCAATAATTAATGGTCGAAAAATTGCAGAAGATATTGATTATGGTGATTATGCTGCCTCCGTTGATTTTAGTTCCGATGGTCGACTGATAACAACAAGTTATGATGGCTTGCTACGCCTGTATCGTTTTGATGGCGACGGTCTGTCGTTGTTAGTTAAGAGGGCGGTTCTTGGCGGAAAGAATCCTTATGGAGCACGCTTTTCGCCAGACAGTAAACGAATTGCCGTAGGCTTTAATGACACCCAAGCCGTGAATGTGCTGAATGGCAGCGATTTATCGCTCGAATATGCACCGGATACAAGTGGGGTAGATAGAAAATTGTTAAACGTAGCTTGGTCACGTGACGGCTCTACTTTATTTGCTGCGGGTGAAGCGCACCGTTTATACGATGGGCACTGGAATACCATCATTCGAAGTTGGAAGAAGGCTGGTAGGGGAGCGCCTGTAGATTGGGCGGTAGCGAGAACTACTATCTTTGGCATAGTTGCATTGCCGAAAGGGCAGCTTGCGTTTGGCGGCGGCGCGCCGGATTTGGGTGTACTTAATTCGGAGGGGAAAACTCAATTTTATAAAGCACCGTCAGTAGCAGATTTCAGAGTCATGAAAGAAAGCTTCACGCTGTCCTTTGATGCCTCCAAAGTTCATTTCGGTTATGAATATGGAGGTACTGTAGCTACTGTTTTTGATATCAATAGCCGTTCTTTCATAACGGAAAACACTCCTAGCCTTGCGCCACCACTGCTCTCAACATCTGGGTTGGATATAGCAGGCTGGGAAAATACTTATCGTTTCACTCTCAATGGAACATCGTATCAGCCAAATTATGGATTGATTCGTAGCTTGGCTATGCTCTCTAATGGAGAAGGGTTTGTAGTTGGGACGGATAATTCCCTTATATTCTATGATAATCAAGGGAAGGAGCGCTGGCTCTCTCTTCGTGGCTCTGGTGTGTGGGCTGTAAACATTTCGCAGGATGGTAGATGGATCGTGGCTGCTTATCATGATGGCACCATTCGCTGGCATCGCACCTCCGATGGTGTCGAGCAACTGGCCTTTTACCCACACCCCGATAAAAAACTCTGGGTGATGTGGACACCTTCCGGTTATTACGATGCCTCGCCCGGCGCGGAAGAGTTAGTCGGCTGGCATGTGAATAACGGAGAAGATCATGAAGCCGATTTCTTCCCCGCTTCGCGTTTCCGCGAGCGTTTCTTCCGCCCCGATGTGTTGGCCAAAGTGCTGGAAACGCAAGACGAGGCTCGTGCCGTACAACTGGCGAATGCGGAATCCGGTCGCCGAACGCAAACTATCACCTCTATTGCTCAAGTGCTGCCGCCGGTGGTGGAGATTGTTTCTCCTGCCGGTGACAGCACGGTGCAATCCGGCAAAATTACCGTGCGCTACACCGTGCGCACTGCCGCCGATGCACCTGTGACTGCGATGCGTGTGCGGGTGAATGGATTGCTGCAATCCGATACGCGGGCGTTGAAGTTGGTGAAGCGCAATGACGAGTCACAAGAAATTGAAGTGACGATTCCAGAACCCGGCGCCGGAATTCAATCCACCATGCGGGCATTGAAACTCTCTGGAAAAGGAAAAGCGCAAGAGAGTGATGCAGAGCCTTTGTCACAGGAAGTGGAAATTCAACTCTTTGCAGAAAACAAATTTAGTACTTCCACCCCCGCCATCTTGCGTTTGCAAGTAGCGGGTGGAAAAGCCACACCCAAGCAAGCTGCTTCCAGTAAACCCAAGCTGTATGTGCTGGCTGTCGGCGTGTCGAAATACAAAAATCCTGAATACAACTTAGGCTTGGCGGCGAAGGATGCGCAAGACTTTGTAAATTCGCTCAGCAAGCAAAAAGGCAAGTTGTATAGCGACGTGGTGGTGAAGCTGCTCACCGATGACAAGGCCACCAAGGATGACGTGCTGGAAGGACTGGACTGGCTTAAACAGCAGGTGACGTCTAACGATGTGGGCATTATGTTTGTGGCGGGTCACGGCATGAATGACAAGCTGGGAAATTATTATTTCCTGCCGCACAACGCGAACCCGGAGCAACTCATCCGCACCGGCGTGTCGCAAAACGACATTAAGCAAACCTTTGCCAGTTTGCCCGGACACACGGTGTTTTTTATTGACACCTGCTATTCCGGCGGGGTGATGGGCAATGTGCGTACCAGCGGTTTTGTGAATGACTTGGCCTCTGCGGAAAATGGCGCGGTGGTGTTTACGGCTTCATCAGCGGGACAACTCTCGCAGGAAAACTCTGCTTGGGGTAATGGCGCATTCACCAAGTCAGTGGTGGAAGGGTTGAGCGGTAGTGCCGATTTCCGCAAGAGCGGCTTTATCACTGCGAAGGGCTTGGATTATTACGTGGATGACCGCGTGAAAACCTTGACCAATGGGCAACAAACGCCGGTAAGCATTTCGCCGGGCGGGGTGACGGATTTCCCGATTGCGGTGGTGGGGAAATGAAGGTTGGTGGCCTGCCACGCCCCTCTCCCCCAGCCCCTCTCTCATAAATGTGAGAGGGGAGATAAACAATGCAGCCTTGGCTTTGCTCCCCTCGCCCACTTGCGGGAGAGGGGAGCAAAGCGGGCAAAGCCTGAATTGCTGAAATAACGACGAGGTGAATGTCTATTTAAATTATTGTGCTACCATTTGATGGCGCAATATTGGAGGTTTGACATGGAAACATTTAGCATACGTGATTTGAGAGAACGCACTGGCGACTTGGTACGCACCGCAGAATCAGGTCATCTGTCCGTTATTGCCAAGCATGGGCGCCCGCTCTTTGTAGCAGTTCCGCTGGACGAATATGTGTTAAACCAAGGCATCACGGTTGCAATGGCCTGCCGCATGTTTGCCGACCATGTTTTGAGCTTAAGCAAGGCCGCACGCATGGCCAATATTCCTGTTGAAACTTTTATCGAGCGACTTGGAGAAATGGGCATACCTGCGGTGGATTATTCTGCCGAAGAGCTTGATCGTGAACTGGAAAATTTGGCCGCATGAAACTGGTTGTTGCCGACAGTAGCCCACTTATTGTTTTTGCTCGAAGCGAAATGCTGGTGATATTACGGCAGGTCGCCGGTGAGATCGTTGTCCCCCAAACGGTCTATGACGAATGCACCAGAGACATGGGTAAGCCCGGCGCAAGAATGATTGCTGATGCACACCAAACGAGGTTCATAACCGTACATGCAGATGCAAAGATAGTCACTCCACCTGAAAACTTGCCCATGCTGGATAAAGGCGAAATTGCTGCTATTGCCTTGGCACTAGAACTGGGTGAGCCAGTATTGATGGACGAACGTCTTGGTCGTCAGGCCGCAGCAACGCAAGGAATTGCTGTTATTGGCAGTGCAGGAATTTTGCTGACGGCGAAAAACAAAAAGCTAATTCGCAAAGTACGCCCAATTTTGGAGTCGTGGCAGGAGTTTGGATACTTTCTGTCTCCTGCACTTGTAGCAACAGTACTTCAACGGGCTAGAGAATAAATAAGGCTTATCAATAGCAAAATGAAGAGCGATGTCCTAATTGTACTTAGCAACTTCCCCGACTATGTCTCGGCGGAAGCCGCTGCGACTAGGCTGATTGAGCAAAACCTCGCTGCCTGCGTCAACATTTTACCTACCTGCACTTCGATTTATCGCTGGGAAGGCAAAATTGAACACGCAAACGAAGTCCCGCTGTTGATTAAAACCACGCTAACGGCTTACCCGAAAATGGAAAACGCTTTACGTGAGCTGCACCCTTATGAACTTCCCGAAATTATCGCTGTCCCTGTTGCTGCTGGGTTGCCCGCTTATTTAAACTGGGTAACGCAAGAAACCCAAACCAAGGATTAAATGAAGATGCGTTTTTTATTGCTGATGAAACAACTAGCCATTCGACTAAGCCCAGCAAAAACGCTGGGCAAGTCGCTGGTTATGATGCTGTTGCTGACCTCTCCACTCTCTCAGGCGAGTGGATTTCTGGATAGTCTGAATGGTTCGAAACAGCCCACCTTCTTACCGCCCGACCAAGCTTTCGTTTTAAGCATTGATGCGTGTGATAGCAAGCGACTCATTGCCAGCTTTAAAGTTACGCCGGGCTATTATTTATATAAAGACAAAGTTTCGTTCGCCACGACAGATAACAAAACGAGCATTGGCAAGATCAATCTGCCGCAGGGCGAATCAAAAGATGATCCCAATTTTGGTGTGATCGAGGTGTATCACCACTCGTTTCAAGCGGAAATTTTGCTAACAAAATCCAATCCAACTCAGCCGCTCATACTAGGTGCCGGTTACCAAGGGTGCAGTGACAAAGGTCTGTGCTATCCACCAATCGAAAAAATGCTCACGGTAAACTTGGCACAATTTGTCTGCGCCGATCCCTCGCTAGGGACAAGCTCTTCTGTGCAAAATGAGAATACACAAATTGCCAATGTATTAGGAAAAGGCAGTTTCTGGCTTGTTGTTTCGTTCTTTTTTGGCGCGGGATTGTTGCTGGCGTTCACACCCTGCGTTTTTCCAATGATTCCGATTTTGTCCGGCATTATTGTTGGACACGGTAACAAGATCACTCACTTACATGCCTTCTTTTTGTCGCTAGCTTATGTGTTAGGGATGGCACTTACTTACGCTGGAGCGGGCATTACCGCAGGTTTTTCTGGTGAGTTACTTTCTAATGCACTGCAAACCCCGTGGGTATTGGGTAGTTTTGCTGCAGTTTTCGTCGTGCTATCTCTATCGATGTTTGGTTTCTACGAACTGCAATTGCCAAGCGCCTTACAAAGCCGCCTCACCGATAGCAGTAACAAATTGCATGGTGGTCATCTCACAGGCGTATTCGCGATGGGGGCACTCTCCGCCATCATCATGAGCCCTTGCGTCGCAGCACCGATGGCAGGCGCACTGCTTTATATCGGCAAGACTCACGATGCAGTATTGGGTGGCACGGCTTTGTTCGCTTTGGCCTTGGGAATGGGCGCGCCACTACTTTTGATTGGCACTTCAGCTGGCGCCTTAATGCCCAAGGCGGGTGCGTGGATGGACGCCGTGAAGCGGATCTTTGGGGTGGTGATGTTGGCTCTGGCGATCTGGGTAATCACCCCCATCATTCCCGTTGCGGCACAAATGCTGCTGTGGGCCGCGCTCTTGATTCTATCTGCAATCTTCCTGCACGCGCTTGACGCGATGCCGATCAATGCGAGTGGCTGGAAAAAACTCTGGAAAGGCGTAGGTGTAATGGCTTTAGTGCTCGGGGCGATTTACCTGATCGGCGCGTTTTCTGGCGCACAGGATGTATTGCGTCCACTTGCCAATATTGGCCGCGCCTCGGCTGAGCCCACAAAAACCTTACGTTTCGAGCGAATAAAAAATCTTGCCGAACTAGAATCTCGCGTTGCACAAGCCGCCGGCAAAAAAGTCATGCTCGATTTTTATGCTGACTGGTGCGTGTCGTGCAAAGAGATGGAGCGCTACACGTTTAGTGACGCGAATGTGCAATCCAAACTTAAAGATGTTCTTTTGCTACAGGCAGACGTCACCGCCAACAACGCAGATGACAAGGCTTTGTTGCAACGCTTTCAACTTTTTGGCCCACCAGCTATTTTATTTTTCGGTGATGCGGGCAAAGAACTGACCGATTTTCGGGTAACGGGCTATCAAGATCCGACTCAATTTATGGTGTCCTTGAAAAACATTGGGTTATAGCCCTTTTTCGACAATTTCATCCAAAAGATAGACAAACACACCTATTTTCGGCAAACTTCGTCCGTGAAAAAAATTCTTGTCCTCCACGGCCCAAACTTAAATCTGCTCGGCACACGCGAGCCGGATGTTTATGGCCGCGTCACGTTGGATGAAATTAACGCCAAGTTATCCGCACAAGCAATGGCGAACGATGCAAATCTGACTTACATGCAAAGTAACGCCGAAGTCGACTTGATTACGCGCGTACAACAAGCCAGAGAAGATGGCACGGACTTCATTATCATCAATCCGGCGGCGTTCACGCATACCAGCGTGGCGATTCGTGATGCGTTAGCCGCCGTGGCAATTCCGTTTGTAGAAGTACACCTCTCTAATGTGTTTGCACGTGAGGCGTTTCGCAAAGAATCATATTTTTCCGACATTGCTGTCGGCGTTATTAGCGGTCTGGGAGCGACGGGTTACGAACTCGCGTTGCAATTTGCACTACAACATTCTGTAAGGAGCTAAAAAATGGATCTACGTAAACTAAAAACACTAATTGAACTAGTTGAAAATTCTGGCATCGCCGAATTGGAGCTTACAGAAGGTGAAGAGCATGTGCGGATCTCTCGCAATGTAGCGCCTAGCCAACAGATGTATGCGCCGGCACCTCAGCAGCACATCATTTCAGCACCAGCGCCTCAAGCCGCAGCAGCTGTTGCGGTTGAGCCTGCAGCACCCGAAGGCCATGTAGTGAAGTCTCCAATGGTCGGTAGCTTCTATCGCGCGGCCTCTCCAGGCGCTAAATCTTTCGTCGATATTGGCCAAACTGTTAATGCAGGCGACACGCTTTGCATCATTGAAGCAATGAAACTGCTGAACGAAATCGAGACGGATAAAGGCGGTGTGGTTAAAGCCATCCTCGTGGAAAATGGTCAGGCAGTTGAGTTCGGCCAACCGTTGTTCATTATCGGGTAATCCATCATGGCTATGTTTCCACGCAAAACTGTGGCTCCCGCTAAAAAAGCGGACAAGCCCGCAATGTTTGAAAAAATACTGATTGCCAACCGCGGGGAGATTGCCTTGCGCATTCAGCGCGCTTGCCGCGAAATGGGCATCAAGACGGTTGCCGTTCACTCTGAAGCTGACGCCGAAGCGAAATATGTCAAGCTGGCGGATGAATCAGTTTGTATTGGCCCTGCGCCCTCTAATCAAAGTTACCTGCACGTTCCAGCGATCATCAGCGCGGCCGAAGTAACCGATGCTCAGGCGATTCACCCTGGCTATGGATTCTTGTCTGAGAACGCTGACTTCGCAGAACGCGTAGAAAAAAGTGGCTTCGTATTTATTGGTCCTCGTGCCGAAACAATTCGCCTGATGGGCGATAAAGTTTCTGCAAAAATTGCCATGAACAAAGCCGGCGTACCTTGCGTCCCCGGCGTTGAAGGTTCATTGCCAGATGATCCAAAAGAGATCATGCGCATTGCCAAATTCATTGGCTATCCAGTGATCATCAAGGCAGCAGGCGGTGGCGGCGGACGCGGCATGCGTGTTGTGCACACTGAAGCAGCCTTGCTCAATGCGGTAACCATGACCAAAACCGAAGCACAGGCCGCTTTTAACAATCCCATGGTTTACATGGAAAAGTTTTTGGAAAACCCGCGCCACATTGAAATTCAGGTGTTAGCCGACCAGCACGGCAATGCGGTTTATCTAGGTGAACGCGATTGCTCAATGCAACGCCGCCACCAAAAAATCATTGAAGAAGCACCGGCTCCACACCTCAACGCCAAGTTGCGTGACAAGATTGGCGAGCGCTGTGCCGAAGCTTGCCGCAAGATTGGTTATCGCGGTGCGGGAACATTTGAATTCCTCTATGAAAACGGTGAGTTCTATTTCATCGAGATGAATACTCGCGTGCAAGTTGAACACCCTGTTACTGAGATGATTACCGGCGTGGACATCGTACAACAGCAAATTCGCATCGCCGCTGGCGAAGAGCTGCCGTTCCGTCAACGTGACATTCAGTTTCGTGGTCACGCAGTTGAGTGTCGTATTAACGCCGAGCATCCTTACACCTTTGTACCTTCACCAGGCCGCATCAATACTTGGCACGTACCTGGTGGTCCTGGCATTCGCGTTGATTCGCATGTTTATGCCAATTACTTCATTCCGCCCCATTACGATTCCATGATCGGCAAAATCATTGCTTACGGTGACACACGTGATCAGGCGATTGCTCGCATGCGTACGGCACTTTCTGAAATGGCAGTCGAAGGTATTCAAACCAACATCGCGTTGCATCAAGAGTTAATGCTAGATGCCGCGTTTGTGCAAGGTGGAACCAACATCCATTATCTGGAACACAAGTTGGCAGAAAAAGCGAAGAGCAAGTAACGTCATTTTGTTATGAGCTGGCTCAATTTATCTATTCAAGCTGACGCAAGCTATGCTGAAGCACTCAGTGAAGCGCTCCTAGAACAAGGGGCGCTTTCTGTTGATATGCTGGACGCCGACGCCGATACGCCCGATGAGCAAGCCATTTTTGGTGAGCCGGGCGAACCTACCAGCGCAGTATGGCAACACAACCTCGTCAACGCCTTGTTTGAAAGCGACAGTCCTGTCGCTGATATCTTGCAAGCCTGCTGCACCAATCTTGGCATTCTGCAAGTTCCACCATACAAAATAGCTTTGCTGGAAGAAAGCGATTGGGTGCGCCAAACGCAGGCGCAATTTGATCCAATTCGCATTTCGCAACGGCTTTGGATCGTGCCAACGTGGCACACCGCAGTGGATGCCTCTGCAATCAACATCGCGCTTGATCCCGGCTTAGCTTTTGGCACCGGCAGTCATCCCACCACGCGTTTATGCCTACGCTGGCTCGATGAAAATCTCCAAGGTGGTGAAAGCGTTCTCGATTACGGTTGTGGCTCTGGTATTTTAGCGATCGCCGCGATGAAGCTGGGGGCAGGGAGCGCAATTGGTGTGGATGTCGACGCGCAAGCGGTGCAAGCTAGCATTGATAATGCTCAATTAAATCAGGTGGATGCAAAATTTTATCTGCCAGAACAAACCACGTTAACGCAGTACAGCATTGTCGTCGCTAATATTTTAACCAACCCTTTGCGCGCGCTTGCACCGCTCTTAGCAAGCACAACCCAAGCAGGCGGGCGCATCGTATTGTCTGGTGTTCTCGGAGAGCAAGCAGAAGAGGTAGCAAAGATTTATGGACAATGGTTTGCGATGTCCCCCACCGTTGTCGAAGAGGGATGGGCGTGTCTTTCAGGAACAAAGAAGTGAATTTCTCCGTTACTCAATGCCCAGAATGCAGCACTCGCTTTAAAGTCAGCGAGGAACAATTATCCGCATCGGAGGGGATGGTACGTTGCGGCCGTTGTAACGCCGTATTCAACGCGACTGATCATTTTTATAGTGAGGAGCCTAGCCCGCAGCTCGCACTTCCTATCGAACAAGACACGTCACTTGAAAATTCAACGAGTGATGTTCGTGAAAGTAGTGAGCCAACAGTCGAAATCGTTGAGCCTGATGCGATTGAGCATCAGTTCAATTTCGAAGAAAACTCAATCGTCGAAGAGGTCGTGCAGCGTCTGCCAAAAAATACCCGCCGTTGGCCTTGGGTAGTGGGAACAGCTTTTTTCCTTCCTCTCTTAATCGCTCAACTGGCTTATTTTTTCCGCATTGAATTTGCGGCCCAACTACCCGGCACCAAGCCGGCATTGATGAGCTACTGTCTCTTACTCAAGTGCACAATCCCGCTGCCTAAAAAACCTGAACTATTAAGCATCGAATCTTCTGATCTTGAAGCGGACCCAGCTCGTGCCAACGCCATTACGTTAAGTGCACTACTTCATAATCGTGCCAGCCATGCTTTAACTTATCCAAATCTAGAGCTTAGCTTGACCGATATGCAAGACAAATTGGTGGCTAGACGCACTTTTACTCCGGTTGAATACCTAAAGGCTGGAGAAGATGAAAAAACTGGGCTCGCAGCCAATCGCGAACTCATCGTTAGGCTCCATCTCGATACTGCCGATTTAAAGCCCACGGGTTATAAATTATTTCTGTTTTACCCCTAGCTGGTTTCGGTATAATTTGTCTGCCGTTTATACCGATTGGGAGAGCGTGCTAACAATTAGCACCGCCGAAGGCGCAACACCCGTAACCGCTCAGGCTCATGAACCAATCGGAACAGGCAAATCTGGAGAGTGCTGCTAAGCAGCCACCGAAGGGGCAGGCGGATAACTCCGTAATCTCTCAGGTACCAAGGACAGATGGGGCGCAGCACGATTTCGTGCTGCGCCTTTTTTATTACTTGAAAGAAAACATGACGCTCAAAACAACTCCTTTAAATCAAACGCACCGCGACATGGGCGCCAAGATGGTCGATTTCGGCGGCTGGGATATGCCGGTGAATTACGGCTCGCAAATTGACGAGCATCACCAAGTACGTAACGACTGCGGCATGTTCGACGTGTGCCACATGCGTGTAGTAGACATAAAAGGAAATGGCGTCCGTGCCTTCTTGCGCTATCTATTAGCCAACAACGTGGACAAGCTCACCCTGCCAGGCAAAGCGTTGTATTCAGCGATGCTGCTTGAAAACGGCGGCGTCATTGACGACCTGATAGTGTACTTCATGACTGAAGACTGGTTCCGCATCGTCGTGAATGCAGGCACCGCAGACAAAGACATCGCATGGATGAAGCAACAAGCTGCCAAACATGCACTGCAACTCAACATCGCAGACCATCCTGAATTAGCGATGATCGCAGTGCAGGGACCGAATGCACGCGCCAAAGTTTGGGACGCACTACCCGGCAGCCAAGAGCTCACCGAAAAACTCATTCCTTTTAGCGCAGTTGAGATGGGCACCATGTTCATCGCGCGCACGGGTTACACCGGCGAAGATGGTTTTGAAATCATGATCCCCGCCAAAGCCGCACCGTTCTTCTGGCAAACCTTGGCCGAAAAAGGCGTTAAGCCGATTGGACTTGGCGCACGCGACACCTTGCGCCTAGAGGCTGGCATGAATCTCTACGGGCAAGACATGGACGAAACTGTTGGCCCATTAGAGTCTGGCCTTGCATGGACAGTTGATCTAAAGAGCGAACGCGACTTCATCGGCAAAGCGGCGTTGCTGGCAAACCCTCCAAGCAGCAAATTAGTTGGACTATTACTTTTAGATCGTGGCGTATTGCGCGGCCACCAAAAAGTTCGCACGCCTCACGGCGACGGCGAAATCACCAGCGGTAGCTTTGCTCCGACATTAGAAAAATCAATTGCCTTGGCACGTGTGCCGAATGGCGTGGCGATCGGTGACACTGTGCGGGTCGAAATTCGCGACAAACTGTTAAATGCAAAAGTTGTTAAGTATCCGTTTGCCCGGAATGGCAAAGCCCTCGTTTAATTTTATAAGGACAAAATCATGAGCAATCCAAGCAACCTGAAATACACACCTTCCCACGAGTGGATCAAAACTGAAGCCGACGGCACCATTACCATTGGCATTACCCAGCACGCGCAAGAGCTTTTGGGTGATATGGTTTTTGTTGAAGCGCCTGCGATCGGCCGTAAGCTGAACGCAAAAGAAGAATGCGCCGTTGTGGAATCAGTTAAAGCTGCGGCAGACGTATATGCGCCCGTGTCCGGCGAAGTGATTGATTCAAATGGTGCACTAGATGCCTCACCTGAAAGCATCAATAGTGATCCGTATGGCGCTTGGATTTTCAAAATGAAGCCTGACAATGCGGCGGATGTTGAGGCACTGTTAGATGCAACCGCGTATCAAGCAGCCGTTGATAGCGAAGCGCACTAAACAAGATAAGCGGAGCAATCGTTAATACTTGACTCGCTCAAAGATATTAACGAAGTTAAGCACCGCATTTGCAAGACAAAGGATTTGCCATGAAAACTGCGAGCATGCCGCCGCTACGCGTACAGCCTGCGGAAGCCACTTTGCGCTTGGGTAAAAACTTTTTCTGCGTTTGCCATGCAAAGGATGATTTATTGAACCTGTTCGACGTCTTGCTCAAGAATAAAGGCTACTTTCAATCAAAAATACCCTTATTAAGCTTTGGTTGAATTTATCCGCTCATTGTACTATTATTTGTACAATAAATTTGAGGAGTAAACATGGAAGCAGTTACCTATAGTCACACTCGCCAACATTTAGCCGAGATCATGAACAAGGTCAGCGATGACCGTGCTCCCGTGCTTATTACCCGCCAAAGTGGGAATCCGGTTGTCATGATGTCCCTCCAAGATTTTAATGCGCTTGAAGAAACCGCATACCTGTTAAGAAGCCCAAAGAATGCGAAGTATCTAATGGAATCCATCGAACAATTGGTTGCGCAAGGCGGTACAAAAAGAGAGCTAATAACTGATGTCGATTAAGTTTGCCGACCAAGCTTGGGATGACTACTTGTTCTGGCAAGCGAACGATAGAACAGCGCTCAAAAGAATAAACGCATTATTAAAAGATATTCAACGTTCCCCATTTGAAGGCATTGGCAAGCCAGAGCCTTTAAAGCACAACTTGGCAGGCTTCTGGTCACGGCGCATCGATGAGGAGCACCGTCTAGTTTATACAGTACAGGACAACACCATATTGGTTGCTCAATGCCGTTACCATTATTAATTAGCGATAATTTAAACTTCCTTATATCCCATTGCAATCTTAAACCAACCCTCTGAATGATTTCCATGACCTATTCTGACCAATTTGTTTCTCGCTATAGCGGTTCGAACACACAAGACGTTCAAACCATTCAGAATAAGATTAATGCGCCAACGCTGGATGCGTTAATCGGGCAAACTGTGCCTGCGTCCATTCGCTCAAAGCAACCACTCAACCTGCCAGAGGGCATGAGCACGAACGTTTCACAACGCTTACGCGGCATCGCCAAGAAAAAATCATTCAAATATTCATAGGATTAGATTATTACAACACCATCCTGGCGACGACAATATCTAAGAGGGCTGTTTTAAACAAACCTAAAAAGGAAACCAAATGAATACCGAAACGCTTGAAGAAACCATATTCCATTTACCCAAAGAAGCGCGAGCACAATTGGCACACAAATTATTACTCAGCTTAGAGGCTCAAACCGAAGCCGAGATCGCCGAAGAGTGGCGGATTGAGGCACAGCAGCGAGCGAATGATTTAGATCAGGGTACAACATTACTGTCCGCAGACTCGGTGCGCGTAGCAGCACAAGCTTTGTTAAAGTGAACTATTACTTTCACCCAGCTGCGTCAGAGGAATATCTTGATAGCGTTGCATTTTATGAAAGCCGCCTTGCGGGTTTGGGCGCCGACTATATTGCTGAATTTGAAGCTACGCTCAAACGCATTTGCGGTGCACCGATGAGTTATCCGTTAGATTGCCAGCCTAATAATTCGAAAAGCTGGCTTTCAACGATTTCCATTCAGCGTGTTGTATCGTGTTGCGGTAGACGCAGTTCAGGTGCTAGCCGTTGCTCATCATCGTCGTAGCCCGAGATATTGGTTAAATAGAGCCAATCCTCGAAATCGATAACTATTTTTTTACACTTAATCTTTAGACACCCATGAACAACACCGACCAATTTGTTTCTCGCCACAACGGTTCCAACACGCAAGACGTTCAAGCCATGCTGAATAAGATCAATGCGCCCACGCTGGATGCATTGATTGATCAAACTGTGCCCGCGTCCATTCGCTTAAATCAAGCACTCAACCTGCCAGATGGCATAAGCGAACACGCTTTTTTGCAGCACCTGCGCGGCATCGCGAAGAAAAACAAATTATTCAAAACGTATATCGGCTTGGGTTATTACGACACTATCTTGCCGCCGGTTATTCAGCGCAATGTTTTAGAAAATCCCAGCTGGTACACCGCGTACACGCCTTACCAAGCTGAGATTGCGCAAGGCCGCCTCGAAGCGCTACTAAATTTCCAAACCATGGTGACTGACTTAACTGGCATGGAAATCGCCAACGCATCATTACTCGATGAGGCCACTGCCGCTGCTGAGGCGATGACCATGTTGCATGGACTGCGTTCACGCGAAGATGCTGGAAAAAATAGTTTCTTCGTGTCACACGAATGCTTTCCTCAAACCATCGAATTGCTCAAAACACGTGCCAAACCGCTTGGCATTGAACTGGTGATCGGCGACTTCAAAACCGTCACCTTAAACGACAAGTTATATGGCGCATTGTTGCAATATCCCGCCGCCAACGGTGTAGTGCATGACTACGCTGATTTCGTAAAGCGCGCTAAAGCCAACGGCATGACCATCGCTGTCGCGGCCGACATTTTAAGTTTGGTGTTGCTTACACCACCAAGCGAATGGGGTGCAGATGTGGTGCTTGGTTCCACACAGCGCTTCGGCGTGCCGATGGGCTACGGCGGCCCACACGCTGCATTCTTTGCTTGCCACGATGCGCACAAGCGCTCGATGCCGGGTCGCATCATCGGAGTATCAGTCGATGCTGACGGCAACTCCGCGTTGCGCATGGCGCTGCAAACCCGCGAGCAACACATTCGCCGCGAAAAAGCCACTTCAAATATCTGCACAGCGCAAGCATTGCTCGCCATCATGGCTTCAATGTATGCGGTATATCACGGTGCCGAAGGACTACGTGGTATTGCCACACACGTTCACCAATCTGCCGCACTGCTAGCGAATGAGCTAAGGAAACTCGGTTATACCGTTGCCTACGACACCTTCTTCGACACGCTAAAATTAACGCACACCGACAATGTGAAAATTCACGCGCTAGCGGAAGCCACACAGATCAACTTCCGTTACAGCACTGAAGGCATTGGTATTGCACTCGACCAAACAACATCAGTCGATGATCTCAACGCAATCCTCTCCGTGTTCGCACAGGCGGCGGGCAAAGCAACTCCAACTGTTTCTGCTGCACAAATTTCTGCACAAGCACTACTCATCAAGCTGCGCCAATCCACGATTTTGAGCCATCCGGTATTCAACATCTATCATTCTGAAACCGAGATGATGCGTTACATCAAGCGATTGGAAAACAAAGATTTGTCATTGACGCATTCGATGATTTCTTTGGGCTCTTGCACCATGAAGCTGAATGCCGCCTCTGAAATGCTGGGACTCACTTGGCCGGAGTTCGCCAACTTGCACCCCTTCGTGCCGATGGAACAAGCTGAAGGCTATCAAGAGGTGATCGCTGGCTTGGATGCGGCACTATCGGAAATTACTGGCTTTGCACAAATGAGTTTTCAACCGAATAGCGGAGCCTCTGGTGAGTACGCTGGCCTGTTGGTGATTCAGGCTTACCACCGTTCACGCGGCGAAAGTCAGCGCAACGTGGCGCTGATTCCCTCTTCTGCTCACGGCACCAACCCCGCAAGTGCAGCGATGTGCGGCATGCACATCGTGGTAGTGAAGTGTGACACCAAGGGCAACATCGACGTAGATGATTTACGCAGCAAAGCAGAAGAGCACAAAGCAGATCTATCCTGCTTGATGGTGACTTACCCCAGCACGCATGGCGTGTACGAAGAAAGCATTAAAGATATTACTGCGATCATCCATGCTAACGGTGGTCAAGTGTATATGGACGGTGCGAATATGAACGCGCAAGTGGGATTAACCAGCCCCGGCAACATCGGTGCGGATGTGTGCCACCTCAATCTGCACAAAACTTTCGCCATCCCGCACGGTGGCGGCGGACCCGGTGCCGGCCCCATTGGCGTGGCTGAACACCTCACGCCATTCTTACCATCACACCCAGTGGTAAAAGTCGGTGGTGCACAAGGCATTCACGCCGTCTCTGCTGCCCCATACGGCAGTGCTTTGATTTTATTGATTTCTTATGGCTACATCAAAATGATGGGTGGCATAGGACTCACCGAAGCAACCAAGATGGCAATTCTCAATGCCAACTACATTAAGGAGATGCTGAAGGAGCATTACGCTACGCTGTACAGTGGCTCCAATGGTCGTTGCGCACACGAAATGATTTTGGATTGCCGTGAGTGGAAAAAAGAAGGCGTAGAGGTAGCAGATATTGCCAAGCGCTTGATGGACTTCGGTTTCCATGCTCCAACAACTTCATTCCCCGTGGTCGATACGCTGATGGTGGAACCAACCGAAAGTGAATCAAAAGCTGAACTGGATCGCTTCTGCGCAGCGATGATTGCTATTCGTGGCGAAATCGAAGAAGTAATCACAGGCCGCGTGGACAAGAAGAACAACATCCTCAAGCATGCACCCCACACAGCAAAGGCAGTGGTGGCGAACGATTGGTCGCGCCCGTATTCTCGCGAGCAAGCCGCTTTCCCGCTACCTTACGTTCGCGATAATAAATTTTGGCCAAGCGTGGCTCGCGTAGACAATGTGTACGGTGACAAGAACCTGATTTGTTCCTGCCCACCTATTTCTTCTTACTCTTAAGGCCACCATGAAAAGTCCGCATAAAGGCAAGACCGGTCTGACCCGATTGATCAATGCACTCGGCTATTCCATGGAAGGTTTTCAGGCAGCGTATAAGCACGAAGACGCATTTCGTATGGAATTGGTGGTGGCAGCCATCGCCATTCCTGTCGCACTGTGGCTACCCGTGGGTAACTTCGGCAAAGCACTCATGGTGGGGAGCATCTTGCTGGTACTCCTCGTCGAGCTGATTAACTCCGCCATTGAAGCAACAGTTGATCGTGTTTCATTGGAAGACCACGACCTTGCCAAGCGCGCCAAAGACATCGGCAGTGCTGCTGTGTTAGTCAGCTTAATCAACGCGGCCGCTATTTGGAGCTTGGTGCTTTTTGCTTAAACTGATAAATCGCGACTTTTTTGAACAGTAAATAAAAATAGTCGCGACTTTTTTGCAATTGTAGAGGCCAAGTCAGTGGTACTGACTGGCCCTCGTCAAGTTGGCAAAACCACCCTCAGCAGGCAGTTGATGCAAACCTTTGGCAATTCTCAATACCTCAATTGGGATGTGCAAGCTGACCGCGCCGTACTTCAACGGCAATCTTGGAATCCTCGCAGCGAACTCTTAGTTCTCGATGAAATACACAAGATGCCAAATTGGAAGAGCTGGCTCAAAGGCGTTACTAAACCTCCCCATGCCTAAAGGCAGGGGGTTCTAAAAGCAGATTCGATGGGGCGTCCCTGCTCTCGCCTTGCGGCTACAACATCAGGGTTATGACCAACGACAAGCTTTCTTTTGCAAACGACCCGCTCTAACGGTGCTGCCACCGTGATTTTGCCCAAAGGCTCTATCTTCGCAGGTTCATTTCGCAGCCACCCCGTTTGCAGCAGCACAGGTTTCTGAGCCGCCCATATTTTTTTTATATAGGATGAGTGGTGCGCGTTTTCTACTACGCAGCGAGCTAGAAATGCAGAATACACATCTCGTTGCACAAAACCAGTTCCGTCACCTAGTTCATGCCACCGCTGACTTAGTGGTTTCTTGGTATAGGTTTGGGTAGTGTGGTCGTACTGCGACATCTTCAGCGACCAAGTGTGTAAATCAATCAACTTGCCGCCAGCACTTTCAGCCTTGCGACGCAATTGTTCAACAAACATTCCTGGCGCTCTAACCTTAACGCTCTTTCCATAATTCTTTTGGAAAGCAACGTAAGATAACGTTTCGGACTGGATAACATTACCCAATCCAAGAATCTGATTAACTAATTCACCGTGCGAGCGTTTACGCTCTGCGGCCAACTTACGCTCAACTTCCGCATACTCGGTACGGATTGCCGTGTATCGCTTGGATGGTGTGAATTTATTACCTTTTTTCCATGTGCCATTTGCATTAAAGCATTGTGGGTTGGTAGCGCGCTTAGATCTATCCATAGCGCGTTGCAAACGGCGTGTTTCTTTCCACGGCTGCGTAACGGTATCGCAGAATTTCACTAGCGAAGCAGAATTATCTCCTACGACCGCAATCGTACTCGGGCCAATATCTAAACCGACAATCTCACCGCAAGCTTGTTCGTGTTTTTGCGGAGCAACACCTTCTTGCATGAGTTGCACGAACCAGAGGCGGACGCCATTTACGTTACGCCATAACACGCGGCAATATTTCGTTCTACTGTCCAATGCCTGATGTAGATATGGGTCTTGTGTTTTGGTTGGTAGGAACACAGGGAGAGTGAGGTTGCCAAACTCAATACAACCCGTTTTGGGTTTCCAGGTAATATTTGCGGCGTTAGTTGTTGCCTCAAGAGAATGCAAGGGACGATTTACGCCCTTAAATCGAGGTTGCCCACGCTTACCAAACGAATACTCTTGCATCGCAGCAAAGACTCGTTCTGCAATACGCTGGGTAACATTAGACCCTAGCCTATCCTTCCATCCGGCCTCGTTTTTACACGTCCGCGCAAATGTAATCATTGCAGCGGGTGTAAATCCAGCGTCTTTCGAAAGGCGTTTAAACTCGTCTGAGCGCTCTTTCTTATTGCAGATGGTTCGTGCCGCCTGCCACGCCCTGGACTGTTTTAGCAAGCCATGACGACGCAAAGCCTCACCAAATGTGGCGTTATACAAACGTCTTCCGGCCTCCATTCGTCCAATCATTATCCTGTCTTCATTTGGTTTTACAACCAAAGGAATAGTGAGAACGAAAGTGGATGTGCCGGTGCGTTTCATACGTATTTTTGCTGCTCAATGTATTGTTTAACTACCTCAAGAGGCGCGCCGCCTATCGTCGATACAAAATAACTATTCGTCCACAAAGTCGGAAGACGAGACTTTATCCATGCAAATTCAGCCCTTATTAGCTTAGACGATCTACCTTTCATTAACTTAATCAGCCGATGGATGCCAAACTGAGGATCAACTTCCACCAAAAGGTGTACGTGGTCTGACATAACCTCAAGCTCCAATATCTCTGACTTACATTCATTAGCTACGTCTTGTATAATTTCTTTCAACCGAACATCAACACCGTTTACCAATACCGAACGACGATACTTAGGACACCATATAATGTGGTATTTACAGGAGTAAACCACATTCAGGTTGCTTTTGTATTTTATGGTGTAATCGCTCATTCTGACAATATATAGAAGTTAGATATATAACTCAAGTCAAATCTACGTCAAAAGCAAATTCCCGCTTTCCTCCCCATAGCTAAAGCAAGGGGATTCTCGCGGTGATAGGTTGACGGGAAAGCTGAGAATCAACGCTTATTGGTAACGGGTAGTGCGCGGATGGAAACCTTTCGCCAAAGCGGAGACTCTTTGGCGGGACGCTATTTTGCCTTCAGATTACATCCTATTTCAGTTAAGGAATGGTGTGCGCAGCAAAATGTCAGCCCAGCTATTGCGCTAGATCACCTTTTAGAACGAGGTGGCTTTCCCGAGCCTTGCCTCGCGAATGACGCGATTCAAGCTGACCGTTGGCGCGCACAATATTTCACTGATTTGATTCGCGAAGATGTATTGGAATATTCGCGCTTACACGAAATTAACACCATGCGCTTATTTGTCGAACTCTTGCGTGAGCGCGTGGGCTCTCCCTTGTCTTTGGCTTCAATTGCTCGCGATCTGGCAGTGTCTCCGGCAACCTTGAAGCGCTATTTAGAAATACTCAAGGCTCTGTACATTGTGTTCACAGTTCATCCGTGGCATCACAATATCGCCCGCTCTATTCTGCAAACACCTAAGGTTTATTTCTTTGATACGGGGCTAGTACGAGGAGATCAGGGTATTAGATTAGAGAATGCGGTTGCAGGAATGCTACTTAAACAGACGCATTTTTTTCAGGATAGTCGGGGTGTTGAAGCGGAGTTGAACTATATCCGTACGAAAGATGGCGCGGAGGTAGATTTTGCACTCAGTGCGTCAGGGCAAGTAACTCAACTAATCGAATGCAAATTAGGTGACAACAAACCTCATCGAGCTTTAACTAGATTTGCTAAGCATTTCCCCGATTCGACTGCAGTACAAATTGTCTATCACTTACACCAAGAAGAGTTTCGTAATGGCATTACGATTACAGATGCCGCCAATTGGCTAGAGCAGTTAGAGGCTTAATTAATTTTTTGAGGGTGCTCTTGTGGAGTAACATTTTGGTTAAATTTTAAGTCTTGCAAGATTCAATTTAATCAACGCGTCGATATTTTTTACAGTGACTCTCCTTATTTCCAAGGCATTAGCCTTTTTCACAAACCCTTCTGCCACCGCACCTACCGTTTCCATAGCATTTATTGCGAACGCCGATTCCACCTCAGCCTCTTTAGCCAAGCGCAGCAAATCGGTCATGCCGGGTTGATTACCTTCCCCACACACATCCATTTGATGTTCGCCGCCCGGTCCAGATGAAAACGTAAGATCATAGCCGGGCGACAACTTCCACTGACGATCTTGTGACAGGCAATACGAGATATTTTTTGCATGGTCGTCGCGGTTGTGCATCACCACATTAAACACACAGCGCAAGTATGCCTTTTTAACTTCCCGTTCATCACGGGTCAAAAAACGAGTCGCCCGCAAGAAAGTCGTGTAGTCCAGTGATGGAATTCTAAAATCTGTATGTAACAACCCCGCCAAAGTGTGTATCGGAATTCGTATCCCTGCCTGCCGATCAAACCGCGCAATACCAAATGCAGAAAGCGAAGCATTGATGTCGAAATATCGCGTCTGCGGCATTTCAATTCCGCATTCACCTGCCAATTTCGCATATAACGCCTCAATTGCGCACACCTCTTTATGATCATTCTGCGCAGGAAACTTAATCAACCAAGGCGCACCCGCTGCATTGCAATCAGAAGATAACTTGCCCGATTCAACCTCGTAATTCACCAACACTTTAGGGCGAGCACCGTGGGGAGAGCCCCCCATCAAGGCCAATTGCGCAAGCGCTTCAACTTCACCGCCCGTCTCTACCTGCCTTATTTCTTTTGCTAGGTCGAGCAACAACAAATCCTGTGGCTGAATTTCACCCTCGTCGGCGGGTTCAAATAACAACGCACCCATCGCACGATTTCCAATGAACGCCAATCTATCCAACACAGAAATTGAAGCTGACGCACGCCCCGCGCGACGAAACTGCTTATCCATTAACAACAAGCCCCAGCCATCGGGCAACGCATCGGCAATCAGCCCCGGCAAGCGTTGAAGGTGAACAGGAAAATCACCATATGCCCCCGCTTTCAACTTTAAGTGCCTAGGTGAAAGCTCTAACCCTTGCGTCAAAGCTTGCGGAGAGTATTCAAACAGCAAGTCACTACCATTATCAGCTAGCGTACCTAGTGGCCATTTTTCTCCCCAGCCCGCATAAAAAACAGTCAGCTTTTTCACGCCAAGCGCTTTCTGCGCGAAGAAGCCCGAACTCTTTTCGTCGCAACATCAGCTGCTTCCATCATTGCAATTGATTTAGCCTGCAACTCGAATAAATCCGACAAATCATCCAGCAAACCCAAAGCACGCACCACTTGAATGAACGATAAGAACGTCACCGTCCCTTTCTTTTCAAGATTGATGATCGTCAACTTAGAAACCCCCGCCTTTGCCGCCAACTCAGACTGTTGCATGTTTTGAGCCAAACGATGGGCGCGCAACCTCACACCAATTTCTTGGCAAACCTGCAAGGCCGAGGAGAAATTAAAATCTATATTCATATACTTAATTTATATTTAATTAGATTAGAATATAAGAAATTATACTTAATTCAATCAATCATGGCAATATTTACATCGCTAGATCCCTGACGAAAATTGCTGTCTATTTGCGTATTTCGGTCCAAACTGGACAACCGCGACGTGAACGCTGCAAAGTACGTTCTTGCCCTCGGATATGAGCGTCCAGATTTTTGTATACCTTTTACAGCCAATCACTTGCCGCGTAGCGGCTTAGTGAGTTAACAAGTTTTTTTATTTGCCAGATTTGAAAGTTTGCAGAAACATTAAGAATCTAGATACTTCAAGTTTGCTACGGAAGTTAGCCGAATAGCGCTACCTGATATAATTCTCCCAACTACCTAAATTCCTTAATACAATTTTCCAATATATTATGAACACACTAATCTGCGGCTCCCTTGCTTACGACACCATCATGGTGTTCAAAGACCAATTCAAAAAACACATTCTTCCTGAGCAAATTCACATTCTAAATGTTGCATTTTTAGTACCTGAAATGCGCCGCGAATACGGCGGCTGTGCTGGCAACATCGCTTACAACTTGCAGCTATTAGGTGGCCGTCCGCTCATCATGGCAACGGTGGGTGACGATTTTGGCCCTTACGCCACTCGTTTAGAAAAATTAGGCTTGCCACAAACTCATATCAAAACCGTGCCCGGCAATTTTACTGGCCAAGCATTCATCACCACCGATCTCGATGACAATCAAATCACCGCGTTTCACCCCGGGGCGATGGGCATGTCACATTTGAATCATGTGAATGCTGCCAAAGAAGTCACGCTTGGCATCATTTCTCCAGATGGACGCGAAGGCATGATGAACCACGCACAAGAATTCGTGGACGCGAACATTCCATTTGTATTTGATCCAGGCCAAGGCATGCCGATGTTTACGGGCAATGAGTTACTCGACTTTATCGAACAAGCTGCGTACATCACCGTGAATGATTACGAAGCCAAGCTACTACAAGACAAAACCGGCAAGACACTCGCCGACATAGCACAGCGCGTATCCGCACTTATCGTCACACTAGGTGGCGACGGCTCGTTGATTTATGCCGATGGCAAACAAATCGCTATTCCAACTCCAAAGCCAACTGCTATTGTTGACCCAACGGGTTGCGGCGATGCCTATCGCGCAGGCCTGCTGTATGGCATTCAACGTGGCTGGGATTGGGAGACAACAGGCCGTTTGGCTTCGCTGATGGGCTCACTCAAAATCGCTAGCCGTGGTGGACAGAATCACCGCTACTCACATAGCGAAATTGTCGAGCTATTCAAGAAAAACTTTGGTTTCTCGATTACCTTGTAATTATGAATTGGTAGGCGTGCTCAACGCCTACCAGTTTTTTGCCACTGGCTTAGTACAAGCCACCTGAAACACCTGACGATCTTCCAAGCGAATCGCTGTCATCGGCCCACCCCACAAACACCCGGTATCTAGCGCAATGACATTGGGTTCAGCTTTCAGCCCAAGTGCCGACCAATGGCCAAAGATCACTGTTGCCTCTTTGCTCTTACGCTTAGGCACATCAAACCAAGTTACATAACCCTCAGGGATAGCCTCTACTTCGCCTTTAAACTTAAACTCCATTTCACCTTGTTGCGTACAGATGCGCATACGAGTGAAAGCATTGGTGCTGACACGTAAGCGTTTGTAACCCGTAAGATCATCATCCCAACTATTCGGCGTGTTGCCATACATCTTTTCTAAAAAGGTAACGTAGTCGTCACCCCGCAATGCAATCTCTACTTCGTTTGCGAGCGCGAGCGCTTTCTTAACAGTCCACTGCGGGAGCAATCCAGCGTGTACCAAGACATAATCATCTTCCACATGTAGCAAGCGCTGCTGGCGCAACCATGTAAGCAATTCATCGCGGTCCGGCGCATTCAGCACTTCATCTAAAGTATCGCTACGATGCAGCTCTGCTTTACCTTCAGCCACCGCCAGCAAATGCAGATCATGATTACCCAACACAGTAATCGCACTATCGCCAAGCGCTTTAACCGCACGCAAAACTGATAGCGAATCCGGGCCTCGGTTAACCAAATCACCTACCAACCAAAGTTTATCGTGTGAGGAATTAAATTTAATTTCTCCCAGCAGCTGCTGAAATTCAGCGTGACAACCTTGAATATCACCTATCGCATAAATTGCCATTATTAAACCGCCCTATCCCATCAAATCAATATGGTGAATATCGTACAATGTCGCCGTTAAATATAGTGACTTCGTATGCTGCAAATAAAAAATTTCTTCACGATATTGAAGAATACCTCTCTCTTCAGCGGCATCACGGTATTAGTTTTGCTGAGCTATCCAGCCCTGTTACTCACCATAAGAGGCAGCATGGGTATTTTGTTCGGCATCATGCTCATCGCCTCGCTCGCCTATCTATTCAGCATTCGCAATAAAAAATTAGCGCCGCATTGGGATAAAACTAGCATTGCCTTTGCGTTGGCCATGGCATCACCTGTGGTGGCGATCTTTTTAAGCCAAGCGTACCACGGAGATTTCAAAGCCCCCTCTTATGACTGGGCCTCACGATTTTTACTTGCTGTGCCAATTTACATGGCGCTACGCCAAACTAATATTCGCACAATTACCGTACTGCAATATGGTTTCCCCATAGGTGCGCTTGTCGGATTAGTGATGCTAAAGCTACACCCATTCGATTGGGGAGGACGTTACACCACCGCAGAATTTTTTAATTTAATTCACTTTAGCGATAGCGCCTTAATGCTCGGTTTTCTTTCGCTTTTTAGCATCCACTGGGAGCGCAAAGATCATCCTGTCATTATCGTTTTCAAACTCTGTGGCTTTGCTGCTGGCATTTACATGTCGATTCAATCCGGTGAACGAGGCGGCTGGGTCGCCATGCCTGTTTTGTTGTTGCTCTGGGTGATCGCACACAGCAAAGAAAAGCTATGGCTCAAACTAGGTGTTGCGACCGTACTCGTTGCCACCATCGCATGGCTCAGTTACACAAAAATCGACGTTATGCACACTCGGATCGATTCAATTTTTTCTGATCTCACTTTATATGCGCAAGGCAACAAAGACACCTCCGTTGGCATTCGCTTTCAGCTCTATCTTGCGGCCATTCATTTATTCACCGAAAACCCCCTCTTCGGTGTCGGCCCAGGTGGGTTTCCACAAGCCATGTCTGCACTAACGGCGAATGGCATGGTCACTCCACTTGGTGGAATATTGGGCACCTCCGAGGTCCACAATGAGATATTGCATAAATGTGCGGAGACAGGAATTTTCGGCCTCGTTTCGATTCTAGCTATTTATTTAACACCCATATTCACACTATGGAAGCCGCTTAAAGCGAGTGACACGCTCACACGAATGTCTGCGTTTATCTCTCTCTGTTTAATTCTAGGATTTTTCATTTTTGGATTAACTGTTGAGATATTTGATTTAAAAATGACTGCGACATTTTTTGCGTTCACTTTAGCAACGCTCATGGCAGCAACGACACACCATACACTGCATCAAAAAGGCAAAATCCTTGAGTCCCCCACAATCCAAGACGCGAAACCACCTAAAATAAAACGAATTTTTCATATTGTGGGTATTAGCGTTGCACCTCTCATTGCACTTGTATCACTAGCTTTGGCGTTCACGGCGAATAACAATAATAAAATAAGCGCGGAGCAAATTACCAAGGCAAATAGCCAAATCGAAGCACTTAATAAAAATCTATTGGCGACTCAGAGTGAATTAAAAGCACACCAAGCTGAGGTCACCCAAGAAAAATCTATACAAGAAGAAACACAGAAAAAGATCGATGAAAAAATTACTACAATCGTGCAAGCCGTGAGCCAGTTGCAAGCAAAGAGAAAAATTTCTCCGACGCTAGAAGAGCAATTCCGCCAGCCGGTTTCTGCCGTTACCCCTGCCACGGTAAAATAGCACTCAAATGCTATTTAACTCCTACTCATTCATCTTCCTTTACTTGCCTATCGTGCTAATCGGTTTTTTCTGGTTGGCACGAAGTAGTCACGCCTTTGCCGCAACTTGGATAGCATTTGCATCTCTGTTTTTCTATGGCTATTGGAACCCAGCTTACGTTGGGCTCTTACTCGTATCTATCGTGTTTAACTACACCTTTGGTGTGTGGATCGCCAAGGCTGCCAGCCCCAATAGAGATCAACAGACCAATTTGAGCCATCGAAAAACTTTATTGATTCTCGCGATCACAGCAAATTTGCTGCTTTTGGGGTACTACAAATACGCCAATTTTTTCATCAGCAACATCAATGACATTACTAATACGAATTGGAGTTTAGGCGAAATTATTCTGCCTTTAGGCATTTCATTCTTCACTTTTACGCAAATTGCTTTCTTGATCGACACTTATCAAAACAAAGTGAAGGAATTTAACTTCAGTCACTACACGTTATTCGTGACTTTTTTTCCGCACCTTCTGGCGGGCCCTGTTTTGCATCACCGCGAAATGATGCCCCAATTCCAGCATCACAAAACATACCAAATAGATTGGGATAATTTCGCCACTGGCTTGCTTTTATTTACGTTGGGTTTGTGTAAAAAAACACTGCTTGCAGACTCCTTTTCTCCTTATGCAAACGCAATCTTTGATGCTGTTCATCAAGGCACAATGCTTACCAGCTATGAAGCCTGGTCAGGCGCACTCGCTTACACCATGCAAATCTATTTCGATTTCTCAGGCTATACCGATATGGCTTTAGGCGTCGCGCTAATGTTCAATATCCACCTGCCCATTAATTTTGACTCGCCGTACAAAGCAACCAGCATTATTGATTTTTGGCGACGCTGGCACATGACACTCTCTGGCTATCTTCGTGACTATCTCTACATTCCGCTAGGGGGAAATCGCAAAGGGAGAGCCCGTCGCTATATCAATTTGCTACTGACTATGCTCATCGGTGGACTGTGGCATGGTGCTGGCTGGACTTTCATTTTATGGGGCGCACTGCATGGCTTTTATCTAGCCATCAACCACCTATGGCGAGAACAAGTTATACCTAAAGTCGCATTTGCACTACCAAGAACACTCTCTGTTTTTTTGGGAGGGGCGCTAACCTTTATTGCAGTGGTCGTTGCTTGGGTCATGTTCCGCTCGCATGATTTATCGAGCGCAGGAATAATGCTCAATGCGATGTTTGGGCTTGAGTCTAGGCCAATTACTTTCTTCGAAGTGACACATGGACAACTATTGCCGACCATTGATATGTCAGGAAAATCTTTCATACAATTATTGCTCCCCTCCCTGCTTTGGATATGGATTTTGCCCAATTCAACCCAAATCAAGTTTATCAAAAGCGGGACGATCTTTACTATCACGCAGGCATGTGTGGTGTTTTATTTCCTCTTCTTAGCCATCGATCAATTCGGCAGCTACAGCCCCTTCCTGTACTTCCAGTTTTGACATGAGCCACGCAAAACTATTTACTACGCTAGTAATCACCGCATTTATCTTATATGCGCTCGCTGGTTTTTATCTTTTACCGCTAGCAAACTTTGAGGGTGGGTTAACCCGCCTGGGAAAATTACCAGAATCTTTATTTGGTTGGAATAAATCTCAGCCAGTTATCTCACCACAACTATTTTCCCAAGCTGATTGGCAAGATGCTGATGTACTGGTGATTGGAGATAGCTTTTCTGTTGGTGATGCCACCTCATCTAATACCAGACCCTATCTATGGCAAACTGTCCTCGTTCAAAGTGGCCTTAAAGTTCATACCGAAGGGTGGGGCAACATACGCGCCATTTGTACAGACTTCATCCCGTGGGTTCAGTCCAAGGGATTTGAAGGTAAATACATCGTTTTAGAAAATGTTGAGCGTGCCGCCGAAAGCAACCTCGACAAATCGATCGCCTGTCAGAAAATGAATTACAAAAACACCCCGCCTCTCTTGCCCACCCCGCCAGACGTAAAAGCAGACAGATCTCGTATCAGTTATTCTGGCAAGCTATCCGTCGGAATAGAGACATGGCTTCACCAACTAACCTATTTGTATCTGAGTGAGCGCCCTGACTTCAAACAACAGGAGCTATCCAATCATGTAAAAATCCAGCGCATGTCAGATGGCTGCGATTTATTTAGCCACCCTCGCTGCCAAGATGTGCTTTTTTTTACAGAAGATCGTATTGAAGATTTCGATGAGAATATGTTTTCAAAAATGTCTCAAATTG
Source organism: Gallionellaceae bacterium (assembly GCA_037140475.1). Taxonomy (GTDB): domain Bacteria; phylum Pseudomonadota; class Gammaproteobacteria; order Burkholderiales; family Gallionellaceae; genus PALSA-1006. The sequence continues at coordinate 23,573 of JBAXEJ010000009.1, read as the reverse complement.
AATCACGCTTAGTTGGGCTTGTGCCTGTATGGGTTATTGTTCCGGACAAAACAACGGTTTATCTAAACTCGAATAAACAGTTTTGGAATACGGCAGAGCAACGCTTTCGAGCGCCCAATTTGCTTAAAACGTTCAGGAATGAAATCCAAAATAAAACCGTGGATTTCTATCGTGGCAATGATACTCACCTATCCACTGAGGGATTTTTAGTGATGGGCAGATCTATCTCGGTACATTTCGAATCAAAAGCACTGCCCCCATTGGTTAGCCGCAAATAGATATACTGTATCCCAGTGAATTTTTGTCCTAACAAGAAAGTCGAAACATGTCCCCAATTATTCTTAAAACTAAATATGCCTTTCACTCTTTGCTCTGGCTTCTAAAACCAGATGTTGTTTTAGACATTGGTAGTATGGACGGCGCAGACTCAAAAAGATTTAGATCACTACTTAAGACTGCGGATATCGCAGCTTTTGAAGCGAATCCCAACAACTTCAAATTAATGAATGCAGATGATGGGATTCAAAAAAACTCAATCCGCGTTGTTAATCAGTTAGTTTCTGGAAAAGAAGGCATTCAATCATTTTTCATACAAAGCCCAGACAATACCAACTGTAACAGCAATCGTGGCACAAGCTCTGCCTTACCCCGATCCGAAGATGGAATGCTTAATAAGGAAGTTCAAATTAACGCCATTCGGATAGATTCGTTTTTGAAAAATGAATATCCAGAGGCCACAAAAGTTGCCATGTGGGTCGATGTAGAAGGTTTTGCTTTTGAAGTATTAGACAGCATGCAGGACACAAGTGATCGCATCGACCTCATTCATGTGGAAGTGGAAACGCAGGAATGCTGGCCTGGACAGCGGCTGGAATCTGATGTCATACAACACTTGGAAACGATGGGGTATTTACTTCTCGCCCACGGAGAAAATAACATCCAACGAGACTTGCTTTTAGTGAGCCAATCTTGGTACAACAGTTCTGCCCGTAACAAAATTGATCGAATGCTTGGCATCGCACGCTGGGGTGGTCCAACTTTATCCCGTACACTTTCACTATTTCCTGCCTAATTACTCCCCATGAAAATCAGCATCATTATCCTGAGCTATAACGATTACGCTGGCACAACAGGCCCTTGCCTCGCTTCACTAGCCAATGATCCTGCATCCAAAAATTGGGAAGTTACCGTCGTCGATAATGCCTCAAATGAGGAAACGAAAGCATCTCTCCGTGCCGCGCAGTCTCAATATTCATCATTTCACTTTATATTTAACGAACAAAACATTGGCTACGCAGCAGGCAATAATGTCGGTATCCGCATATCGACAGGTGATGTTGTCATTTTGCTCAATAGCGACACCCTTGCACCCGCTGGCATGATTGATAAATTGGCAGATCATTTTATTAGCAATCCACAACTGGGTATGGTTGGCCCCGTTACGAACGCAGCGGGTAATGAGCAAGCCATTTTCGCCCCTGCTGAATCAATTGAAGGCAAAATTGAGCAGGGTTTGCGTTATGCAAACAGCGGAGGCAATGAGTTACTTGTTACTTACCGAATGGACTTTCACTGTGTTGCCATTTCACGCCCAGTCATAAATAAAGTTGGATTACTTGATGAAGAGTTTGGGCGCGGCTATTACGAAGACTTTGACTATTCATTGCGAGTTAAGCAGGCTGGTTTTAATTTACGTGTGGCGGAAGGCGTTTTTATTTATCACCGTGGAAGTGCGAGCTTTGGGAAGCTCCCTCGAGAAACAAAAGAGTTAATGAAGCGCAATAAAATAAGAATGATCCGCAAACACGGCTCGCATGTTTCTTTCCTGCACTTGAGAGATGGCAATCTTGCAATCTTAGGACAATACGCTGAATTGAAGAATTCAGGAGCCAACATTTCTGAATACCGCATTCAACGTCGACTTGAGTTTGCACTAAAAAATCAGCCCAGAAGTTTTTTTAAGCGGTGGAGGTATTTAAGGCTCGTTCGAAAAGCCGCAAGTAACTTGAGCTTGGAAATTACGTTGTAAATGCACTCTTTTGAGAAATAAAAATATAAGGAACTTATGAGCAAGCATCTCGATTTAGGTTGCGGAGGAAACCCAAGAAATCCTTATGGATGTGACGAACTTTTTGGAATAGACCAATCAACATGGTTCTCGGGTGCTGAAGTTAGAGCATGCCAATTGGGATTAGAACCCTTCCCTTACCCATCAGATCATTTTGATTCGGTATCAGCATACGATTTATTGGAACATATTCCACGTCAGGCCATAGACTATGCGAACAATAAAATGCGCTTTCCATTTTTAGAAGTCATGCAGGAAGCGTGGCGTGTACTGAAACCTGACGGTAAATTTTTCGCGCTAACACCTGCCTATCCAGCCAAACAGGCATTTCAAGATCCAACACATGTAAACATCATTACAGCAGACACACATTCTTATCTTTGCGGTGCTGAGCCACATGCCGCTCGTTATGGATTTACGGGGCGTTTTGAAGTTGTCCAAGTTAAAGCCGTATTGCCTGAAGAAGTATATGGCGACCTCTCTCTAAAGTTGCAGTGGCGAAAATTTAGACGTCAATACTTTAGTGGTGGATTAAGCCATCTCACTTGGGAGTTAATTGCAAAAAAATAATCCCTCTTTATTTTTAATAAATTTCCAAATGAAAAAACTTGTCTTCTATTGCAAGTCATACCGAAATGATGTGCTACGTGTAAAAAGATTGGCTGAAAGCATTCAGCAATTCAATCACGAGCAGATCCCCTTTTACGTTTCGATGCCCACAGTCGATGCACCTTTATTTCATGAAACGTTAGCAGGCTTACCAATCATTTTTGTTAATGATGAAGATGTTATTCGCGCCAATCCAGCCTTAGATCAGCAAAAAATTGATGCACTACCGGGTGGGCAATCGCAGCAAATTGTTAAGTCTGAATTCTGGCGTATAGGCATTTCTGAAGCTTATCTGTGTATTGATTCAGATTGCGTTTTTATTAGCTCTTTTGGGGAGAGCGATTTCATCACACCAGAAGGTTACCCTTACACTATCGTGCATGAAGCAAAAGAGTTACTTCAGTTTGTGATTCGAAATGGCATGGAAAAAGTGGCAGTTAATTTTCATAATGAACGTCAAGAAATTATGCAAATTTTCGGACGCACAGGTCATCACTACGATTTTGGTCCTGCCCCCCTTTTATGGAGTAGGCATGTCTGGGCTGCATTGGATGAGCAGTTTTTAAAACCTCAACATATGAATTTTCTAGATGCAATCATGTTGTTTCCTAGTGAGATTTTATGGTATGGCGAGGCAATGCTTAAATATCGTCCTATACCTTTAATTCCTGTCGAACCTTTTTTTAAAGGTTATTTGTTTGAACGACAGCTCATAGTCGGCGAACAACAAGGCGAAACAACTGAGCGTCTGGCTAAAGACTACTTAGGTGTTTGCTACCAATCAAACTGGGAAAGACAATCTGACCTTATTCAAAAACCATTTCTATCAAGACTGGTTCGCTGGATTCGCCGGAATGTTTTTAGGCGCTATAGCTAGACTTGGAATACAGCACAAACTCTTCATTTGACATATAATTATCCCTCATTTGAAACAATGAGGGCATCATGACAACATCCACCATTACTCGCAAGAGCCTAGGCAATTTTAGCCAATGGAAAAGTTCATTAGCTAAAGCCAACCCTAGCACACGAATTAAAATTGTTCGCCAAGGTGCGCTACCTTCTGTGTTGGTTTCGGCTAGCGAACACTTCGGTATGTCACGCAACTTATTTGCTAAATTGCTAGGCATTTCACCCGCAACTGCGGAGCGAAAAATCAAAACAAATAGTCTATTAGGGCAAGTAGAAACTGAACGGCTCGAGCGTATTGCCTTAATTGAAAACGAAGCAGAAAAGGTGTTTGGTACATCAATTATGGCTCGCGACTGGCTCACCAATACCAATACCGCACTGGGCCACACGCCGCTCTCCATGCTAGATACAGAAACGGGCGCGGGTGAGATACGTAAACTATTGTCAGCAATTGCTTATGGTGGCGCTGTTTAATGCAGGCTTGGAGGATCGCTAAGCGAGATCACGCGCTTGATCGCCAAGGGACTGGCGCACGACTATCTGGCGGTCGGTGGAACTCAGTTGGCATACCTGTAGTTTATGCAGGGCTAACACCCGAGATCGCTGCGATGGAAAAGCTGGTTCACACGGGCGAATTTTTGCCAAAAGACCTTGTGTTAGCCATAATTAATCTTCCCAATGATGACCGACTATATCAGCGCTATGTGGTTAAAGACTTACCTGTCGGTTGGAATGCGCTTCCTAGTTCGACCGCTGCAATATCATTGGGGGATAAGTTTTTGCTTACCGCTTCTCATTTGGGGCTAATCGTCCCTTCGGCAATAATGCCCGAAGCCTTTAACATCTTGCTGAACCCGCGCCATCCCGCATTTGAGGCTGTTACTATTAGCATAGTTCGCGCATTCGAATTTGATTCGAGACTGCTCGATTAATAAATCAATCTAACTCACAAAGAAAATACTGTGCATCAATCATCTGACAACCCCTACTGGCTCATCCTCTCCCATAGTTTTAACCAGGATGGGCAGGCATCTAGCCTCACCATCACCGATAAGCTGCCCTATCTTTTAGAACGCGGCATTGATATTGCCGTGTTGAGCGGCGTGATGGGTTCGCATGATTCGCGCTTTACCCATAAGCAACTGTTACCTTGGGGTCCTAGCGGTTTTGGTTTTGATATGCGTCAACTGATGCGCCAGCACTGGGGGCGTGATTGGCGCTATAAAATTACCAGCTTTTTTCTTTCGATATTTTTATTCCCCTTCGTAGTACTTGAATACCTGATTTTCGGCTTTCAAAGTCAATGGTCGTGGGCATTGTCTGCCACTTTTCACGCATTACGACTGATTCGCCGGCGTCGCCCCGCCATTATCTATTCATCTGGGGGGGCTTATTCGGCACACCTTGCAGGGTACTGGATAAATAAATTAACTGGGATTAGTTGGATAGCAGAAGTGCACGACCCTATGGTCGTGTCCGACATGAAACAAAATCGCAATTCGCATTTGCTTAAAAAAATTGAAGGCGCTATTTGCAGCAAAGCCGAGTTGGCTTGGTGGTTTACCGATGAGGCGCTCAGCCGTGCGCGCAAACGTCATCCTGAGCTAGGTAACCGTGGCGTGGTGATTTTGCCAGGTGTCGAAAAATTACCCAGTGATGCTGTTTATCAACGTACATCGCACATGGTCATTGCACACTTTGGTTTGCTGTCTGATTCACGCTCTATGCTCCCCGTTGTGCAAGCAATCGCCTCGCTACTTGCAGTCAAACCTGAGATTCGCACAACTCTTCGTGTCCATATTTATGGCAGTGCAATTGATAACTTGGCTAAGGCAGAAATTGAGCGCCTTGAATTAGATGATCTGTTTATCGGCTTTGGGCGCTTGGAATACTCCCCCTTCACAGGCAAGAGTGGGCGTGAACAGGTTATTGATCGCATGTATCAGGCTGATTGTCTGTTACTACTACACGGCAACTTTGAAGCGTGTCGTGAGTATATCCCCTCCAAATTTTACGAATATCTTTGGGCGAGCCGCCCTATTATCGCTCTCACGCATTTGAACACGCAACTGGATCAAATGCTAAGGGACCGTGGAAGTTATTTCGCCGCAGTCGATCAACCAGAAGCGATTGTGGACACTATTGCCTGCGCTTACGCCGATTGGCAGCGCGACTCTTTGCGCATGCCGACTTTACCTGCGATCAGTATAAAACAGGCGGTTGATTCAATTTTTCATGCGCTAGCGCCTAAGCAGGAAAGTACTAGCGTCCCTGTGATAGACAATAACAATATTATGTTCAGCATCATCATCCCCACTTGGAACAACCTTCCTTTTTTGAAAATCTGCATTGAGAGCCTGCGCAAATATTCTGCCCTCAATCACGAAATCATCGTGCATGTAAATGAAGGAACGGATGGCACGTTAGAATGGGTAAAGGCTGAAGGCCTCAAATACAGCCGGAGCGAAAGGAACACGGGAGTTTGTATGGCGGTCAACTATATGGTTGATTTGGCAAGTCATGATTGGGTGCTGTATTTGAATGACGACATGGTCGCTTGCCCTGGTTGGGATACGGCTTTCATCGATGCGATTACATCCACTCAAACAGATTTGGCACTCTTTTTCTCGACACTGATTCAACCAAAAATTGGCAAAAATCAACATATGATCGAGCACGATTTTGGTTCAACACCAGAGACTTTCGATGCAGACGGGTTGCTCAAGCATTTCAATGACCAACCGCGTAGTGATGCTGAGGGCGCGGCATCCCAACCCACTTTGTTTCATCGAAAATGGTGGCAAGCGGTAGGCGGCTATAGCCTTGAATTTAGCCCGGGCATGAGCAGTGATGATGATTTGCTGATGAAGTATTGGGTGGCTGGTTGTCGCCATTTTCGTGTTGTAGGCGCGAGTCGCTTTTATCATTTCGTATGCCAAAGTACTGGGCGCTTAAAACACACCAAAGGTGGCCGAGTTTTTGTGATGAAATGGGGCATGACCCAAGGAGAATTTTATAACAAATACATGGCGGCACTCAGTGGCACCCCTCCTTCTCAACTGATCTCGCGTCATTCACAACTATTTCCCCGCGCCACGCTGGTGGGGAAATTACGCCGCGCTGGCTATGGCCTGTTTCAAGACTACCCGCTACAAGGCATCGAGGAGTGGGACCCCACTTCCTGCCAAGGAAAGTGGGAAGATAGCCAGTAGCCACAAGACATTTCGCACCGAAGACCATGCCTCAAAAAGTTCTGCTTGCATACCATCGTTTCCCGCCCATAGCGGATGACCTGAAAAATGCTTTCGAACGCCAAGGTGTTAAAACTGAAATTTTTTACACCACTGATTACGAACACTGGTTTTATTATCAGGTCATCAGGCGGATCAACAAGCTTGCTCGAAACTTAAGATTGGTACGCAAGGGAACCGATCTTTTCGAGTCTCATCCTCTCAACTTAACGAACCATGTATCAAGCCATTTTGAAAAGAGATTGGCCGAGTTTCAGCCGGATGCCATCTTAGTGATTCATGGGCTACCTTTTGGGGAATCGGTGTTATCAACATCATCGATCCCGAAAATTGGCTGGCACCTAGAGCCTCGCGACGATCTACCTTACCTCATTAGCAACGCTTCCCCCTTCAATATTTACAACTCCTTTAGTCAAAAGGACGTGGATTTGCTTGTGGGGGAGGGTTTCGATTGTCGCTATTTATGCCATGCAGTTGCACCTGAAAAATTTTATTCAGAACCTGACACGCCCAAGAAATTCGATCTTACTTTTGTGGGGAACTGGAGTGTATTGCGTGATGAAACGGTCAACGCTGCTTTAGAGGTAACGCAAAATATTGCTTTGTATGGAAACTACTGGAAGAAAAAAAGCATTATTCCTCGTAAACTTTTTCGGCAGATTTACAAAGGCGAAAAAATTGTTGGGCCGGACCTAAACCACTTATTTAACCAGTCAAGAATTGTGCTTAACGCTTCCCGAATTCCTGGAAGCTACGGCTTGAATATGCGATTTTTTGAGGTTTTATCTGCGGGCAGCATACTGCTAACTGACCGCGTGCCGGAACTAGATAAACACTTTTCACCTGACACCCATTTGGTTACCTACCAAGATACCAATGAATTAAAGCATCGTTTATGTGATTTGTTAGCTAATCCACAGCAGCAAGACTGCATTCGATATGCAGGACAAAGCTTAGTTCATAAAAATCATCGTTACGATTTAATGGCACAAAATTTTCTCAATCAGTTTCAAGAAATAATGGGGGAAATATCACCGTCACTAGACGGCTCGCAAATCCCAAAGTAGATGAGACAGGCCATTTTTGAAAACGATATGTTCAAAATTTCTGAGCTTTTTTCTCCATCTTGATTCTAATAAATTGTGCGCGTTTTTCGGTGCACTCCAATACACATCGACGACTTCAAATTTTCCTTTAAATCCATAAATCGCAGCATAAGGATTTTCGCCGACAAAATAGGTATGCGTTTGATCTGTGATGATGTTGACATGGGTAGGGTCTTGAAATGCTTCTGGACGTGGGTAAGCCGGAGTAATTGCAATTAATCTGCCACCCGGTTTGAGCACTCGATGTATCTCACTCATCAAATCAACGAAGGGATTGATAAGTACTCCATTCGCATCTACTAACTGTCGTGGAACGTGCTCAATAAAATCAAACGCAGAAACTGAATTGAAGTAATGGTCAGAAAAAGGAATTGGCTCTCGAACCAAATTGACTTTCTTGTACTCAAAACCAACCTCCGATTGAGCGGTGCACATCTCACGAATATCACAACCAAAAAGCGCTTGGCACTTAAAGGGATTGCGAGGCGCAATTCCGCAACCCAAATCTAAATGTCTAGTTACTTCCAATGATGTCATTTCAATTGTCTTTGTGTTAGAGATATTGATCCACACCCTTGATCGCTTGAATGTGTGTAGCACTTAACACTTGTTGCAAGCGCAGCTGATTTTCTTCAAGATGGGAGCGGTCATTTTCTTTGTGCCACAAATGGAGTACTGGAGCGGCAAAGCGTGCGCTCTTATTCGAAAGCCCCGCCCGAATTAATCGCACGACCAAATCGGAGTCTTCCTGCCCCCACCCGATATAGCTCTCATCTAATCCATTTACTCGAAGTAAATCTTCTCTGAAAGCTGAAAGGTTACAGGTCTTCGCTCCTTGCCAACGCTGTGGTGCACGCTTGCGTAACCATGCAATATCGGGTAACCGCAATAGTGGAAGCAATCTATTGATCTGCCCTTGCATTCGGGCTGTTAACCAATCATGCATCCCCCAAAGATGGACAGGTATTTTTTCAGCGAGAACTCGCTCGGTAAATTGTTGCGACAACAACATGCGGTTACCTGAAAGGAAGCAACTCTGCTCACTGAGTAAGCGATGGCGCGACACGAAATCAGTCAGTGGAATGCAATCACCATCGGTAAAAATAATATAGTCTGCAGAAGTTGCGGCGATAGCGCGGTTGCGTATCGCGGCTGCACGAAAGCCATCGTCTTCTTGCCAGATGTGGTGAATAGGGAATGTGGCGCGAGCTTGAAACTGTTTAACGAATGATGAGGTGTCCGGCCTGGAGCCATCGTCAGCCACCTGTACTTCAAAATTAACATCGTCCTGCGCGAGATAGCCCTCCAACACCGCAGCCAAAGCATCTGGTCGGTTATAGGTGGTCACAATGACTGCAATACGCATACTACTTTGGCTCATGCCAATCGGGAGGATTAGACCAATTCAGCTTAGCTGTTGTAGCCTTAGCGTAACGATAAAACGTCCCCTCAAAATTCCCAAGCGCCAATACGAAGCCGGCCCACCCATCCAGAAAACCGCGCCGAATAAAATAGATGCGAATGAACGCCCAAAGCCCATGACCTAGAGCTTTAGCCATACTAGCCGACTTGCCGCGACGCTCCAGTTTTCGTGCGCCTAAGGTGGAGTAGCGCTGCATTTTATGAACAAGCTGTTCTAAATTTTGGTAGGGCACTTGAATAATGGCTGATTTAAAATAGCCCTCTTTTCCAACAATACGGAACGATTCATGCACTTCTTCATGGCCATCAAAAACCAGTGCATTTTTGCGAAATAATTGTGGCTGGCGATAATCCGGATACCAACCTGAATATTTAATCCAACGACCCATGAACCAGTTGCGGCGAGGCACCCAATAAGCATCGGCTTGAGGATTAACTAATGCTTGCTCAATCTCCTCACGTGCCGCTGGGGTGCAGCGCTCATCTGCATCTAAACTAAACACCCATTCGTGCTGGCATGCCGCAATCGCATCGTTGCGTAATTTACCGAAGGTGGTGAAAGGAATTTGTTTTACAGTCGCCCCCATATCCGTAGCAATCTGTGCGGTACCGTCCGTGCTATTTGAATCAAGTACCAATATCTCGTCAGCCCACAACACACTTTTTACCGCAGCGGCGATTTTATCGGCTTCGTTAAAGGTGATGATGTAAGCGGTTAGCCTGGGGCGATTTACAGAGCTCGATTGCATCATAGCCTTTCATCCGGCGTGTACTCAGGCACCCATTGCCGCATCCCCTTTCGGACAGCTGCATCCTCAACGTTTGCGTCTTTCGACACCCACAACTGAATTGACTCTAAATCACCCTGCGTCACCATCCTAGCCTTCGCAATACGCAGTTTTGGGTGAGGTGTGGCAAGCGTGTTTTCATCATCAGCCAACAATTCTTCATATAGCTTTTCACCTGGTCGCAAACCGGTGAATTCAATTTTTATATCATCTTCTGCGAAGCCGGAAAGCCGAATTAGATCTTTTGCCAAATCGGTGATTTTTACAGGATCACCCATGTCTAGCACAAATATCTCGCCGCCCTTACCCATATAGCCAGCTTGCATCACTAATTGTGCAGCCTCAGGAATAGACATGAAATAACGAGTGATTTCTGGGTGTGTGACAGTAATTGGCCCGCCCTTCGCTATCTGCTCGCGAAATTTGGGAATCACACTACCATTACTGCCTAAGACATTGCCAAAGCGTACAATGATGAAGCGGGTTCCAGTTGGTTGCTGCAGTCCCTGACAGATCATCTCTGCCATGCGCTTGCTCGTACCCATCACATTTGTCGGATTCACCGCCTTGTCCGTCGAAATCAAGACAAACTTATCAACATCATGCTTCTGTGCATGACTCGCCACCTGCCAAGTACCGAATACATTATTACGTACAGCCTGCCAAGCATTGTGGCGCTCCATCAATGGCACATGCTTGTAAGCGGCAGCGTGAAATACGACGCTAGGCGTATATTCCCCGAACACCTGATCCAAACGGATTGCGTCGCGCACATCTCCCGCAAGATACACAATATTGAGGTATGGAAATGTTTTTTGCATTTCTTGTTCGATGTTATAAAGCGCGAACTCACTCGCCTCAAACAGCACCAACTTACTTGGCATAAAGCGTGCAATTTGCCGACAGAGCTCCGAGCCAATGGAGCCACCCGCTCCTGTCACCAGCACCACTTTATTCGCAATTTGCTCTTTTAACCCTTCACTATCTAACTCAACAGCATCCCGCCCGAGCAGATCATCCAATTCAATTTTGCGTAATTGGGAAACCGATACTCGACCAGTGAGCAAATCATCGTAAGAAGGAATAGTTAATGCCTTGAGGCCAATTTGATCACTCAAATCGATAGCGCGTTTACGTTGCTGATGAGTAGCACTAGGCATCGCAATGATGACTTGTTCAACATTAAATGTACTCGACCACTTTTCTAGGCTTTCAATTGCACCATGCACTTTTTTTTCATTCAAAAAGCGGCCATGTTTACTTAAGTCATCATCCAAAAAACCCACCACATACCAAGTTTTGCCCCGTTGCAATTCCTTCGACAAAGCTACTGCAGCATCGCCCGCCCCCAAGATCAATACCGGTTCACCTTGAGGTTGACGGCCACCATAAAGCAACTTTTCTTTCCACAAACGACAGGCCAAACGGCTACCGCCCATAAATGCCAGCAACAAGAGGGGATGAATTACTAGAACAGAGCGGGGAATATTGACTTCCAAGCGCAACATCCACAACACCAAGACAATGGCTGCAACTGAAGCCACAACTGCTAAAAAAATACGGCGCAAATCTGGCATGCTGGCGTAACGCCACATTCCTCGATACAAGCCGAACAGCAAAAAAATTACCGCTTGCAATGGCATAACCCACTCCAGAGTTTGCCACATCTCGCTTTGCACATTTACCGGAATTTCAAAATTGAAGCGCAAAGAATATGCGAGCGCCCACGCCACCCCGCCAGCGATAACATCATGAACAAATGCCAACATCAAACGTTGACTATGGCGCAATCGATTAATCATTTTTTGGCCCACTTGACCTGCCTTGTTTTTTCGGACCATTCATAAATGGAGAAGGGCTTCCGTTGTAGCGGCTTTCCCGCCTAATAGTCTAAACGCTTTTGGCGTTAGATTTCCTAAACTCGAATGCGGACGAATTTCATTGTAATGACACCGCCAACTTTCGATTACGGCTTTTGCTTCTGTTCTTGATCTGAACCACTCCATCGACAAGCACTCATCTCCGAATTTGCCGTTGAAGTTTTCTGCTACACCGCTTCGCCAAGGCTTGCCAAACAACTATAATCAGGCGTTATTTTGAGATACGCAGTTAACGCGAATTTATTTTCGCGCCTTTGCTAACCCAATTGTGCGCAAACGCAACAAAAATCCCACCAACCAATCCAATTAAAACTGCAAGACCAATAATCAGCCCCTTCTTAGGTGAAACCGGCTCCTCTGAAACACTCACATCCCCCACAACTCTAGTGACAAATGTAATTGATGGGCTTAATTGCTCAGCCAATATCAGCTTAACTTGTGACAACTCACGAAGTTGCCTAGACTTATCATGCAAAACCGTAGCTGCCAAAGTTGCGTTATAAGAATTCCAATCGTGATTTCCTTGCAATTGTTTGTTAAGAAAAGCAATTTCCGCCTTCAGCAACTTGGATTCTTCATCCCCCATTTGAATTTGAGCCTTAAGGCGTGCTTCCATCGTGTTAAAAAATTCACTATGAATTTTTTGCAAATAGCTAATGGAAGTATCGGTCAAGGATTTAGCCATATCCGCAGAATACCCCCTCACCTTAAATTCAATTAGTTCAGCATCTTTTACTTTACTGACTTTGAGTGTACGTCCATAAATATCTTTCGCGCCCGCTAGCTCATTGATATTTAAGTTTGATTGCCTAAACATCCCCGCCTGAAATGACGGCTGCATCATTCTAAAAGTAACGTTTTGAATAGGCTCTACTAGTTTAGCAACTTGCCCTACTTGCCCTACTTGCCCTACTTGCCCTACTTGTACAATAGCAGAAGCCTCCCATGTAGGAGCCACCATAAACATAACAAAAATATACGCAATGATTGCGCCTATAAGCGGCGCTAGTAATATTAGTTGCCTGTAATACTTCAGCGTAGTCCAAATATCCGCAAAGCATATTTCGTCATCTTGTTCTATTTGTGCCATTTCCATTCTTTCTGAAATTAAAAGTCTCGATTGTTTTTGTCAAATTATTTCTGCGATTTTCCTAATTATTTTGCAGGTTATAGTTTCCCATTATTTTAGAAATAAGTTTTTGGTGAAGTCTTCAACCCGAATAAAATCATAACTAATCAGATTAAGTAGCCTACTATTATCAGCTCTCGAGTACTCCACCTCACGCGTCTGACTGTTCAACACTTGGATGTTTGAATATTTTTCACGAATTAAATCCATTAACGTAGATATTCTCACAGCAACACCTGTACCAATATTTAAATGCGTATAAGGAACTTCCATTTCCAACAGACGCAATAATATGCTCGCCACATCCTCTATATGAATAAAGTCACGCTGCGAGCTTCCTCCATTATTGAGAGTGATTGTTTTTCCGTTCAAGATCGCATTCTTTACGTACGAAAAAAATGAAAAATTATCGTTCCCTCCGTAAATATTAAAAACTCGAACAATCTCGAATTTTATGTTGTTTCTTTCGCAAAACTCCTCAATAAATTTTTCATTCAATAACTTGCTAATTCCATAAGTGTTCACAGGGCAACACCTACTAGATTCATTGGTGTCCTCAGCATCTCCATACACAGCACAGCTACTTATATAAATTAACCGGGGCGTATTAAATTTTCGCATCCCCTCGAGCAGTCTAGCAGTCAACATCACATTCGAATCAAATAAAGCCACTGGGGATATTGAGGCGCTAGTGCGAAGGTCACTTGCAGCATGAATAACTACATTCACACCCTCTTCTAATCTATTTTCCAAGTCATTTACATTACTTCGATCAAGCTTGATGAATTCAAATATAGACCTTCTAATGAGCTCCCGCCCCAGATTGCCATTTGCGCCAGTTAATAAAACCTTCATAATTTTAAGAAATATAAAATGAAACAAAAAAATCAAAGCAATCGACTATCAGGGATATCTGTGCCAGAGGCGATACAAACCTGCCCCTATTTATTTCTCGCAAAGAATTTGGGCGTTTTAAATTTAACAATACGAACATAAAAATATCCGCAAAGCAAAAAATAAAGCGCAAAAACTATCATTAGAATTTCACTTTGCTTCCAAAATATAACTGCCGGAATGATAGCGATCAATGTCAAAAACCATAGATAGGGAGAAGTCCTTGAGTTTCTACCAAGATGATTATTCTTGTCCCATGAAAGGCCGCCCGAACTAACTAATCGTTTGTAAACTAGCATATGAATATGCAGGCCATCTGGCAATCCAGGAGACTTTCCACGGATAACTCTTTTTCGGTAAATAGCAAATATTGTATCCACAACAGGATAACTCACTAACAACAAAGGAAACCAAGGCGAAACTTCGGGATGTTTCACTAACAGCAAAGAGACCTCTGCAATTAAAAAACCAAGCAAATAAGCCCCCCCATCTCCAGCAAAAATCAGACCTCGAGGATAGTTCCATACCAAAAAACCTAACACAGCCCCTGCAATGGCACCGCACACAGCCAGTAGAAATGTGTCACCAACTTGAAAAGAAACATATCCTAATGCCGCAAAAATCATGATAGAAATACCGCCGGCCAAACCATTTGTGCCGTCTACTATATTAATAGCATGAGATACACCGCCCACGGCAAACATTGTCACCAATAATGATACAGGCCAATACCCAAGCAGAAAATCCACACCGAGGATGTCTAAACGAAACACCCCTCCATCCAATAAATAAAACCCCAAGCTAGCTGACAGGAAAGAGGCCATTAGTCTGGGCATCGGCCCCACAAGTTTAGTGACATCCTCAAGCAAACCCGCACCGAAAACTGGCAACGTACAAGCAAGTAACAATACAGATTCTGTCCACGATATCTTACCCAGCCAGCACCCTAAAGTGAGTGATGTTAAAAATGCAACAAAAATCGGCAGACCACCAATACGCGGAACGGGAGTGCTATGAAATTTTTGTGGGCTATCAATGTCATGATCGGCCGAGAAATGCGCATGCACATGCCCAAAACGGATTACAACATATCCAATTGTAGCCGCAACAAAAAAACCAATTAGTCCAATAAGTAACACGTTATGAATTCATCCGAAATTATGATTTTTACTGGCAAGTTAGGTAGTTATTTGTAGTTGAAATTAATATCTGTTCAAACCGATCATTAATTACATCCCAACTGTGATGTTGTTTAACATAGCGTAACCCCGCATCGCCGATGGTAGCATTCAATTCATTGGACTTCAAAAGGGATGCCACGGCATCGGAAAATAAATCTGGGGAATCTACCACAAGAATTTCTTTGCCATCAGTTGCTGCAATATCACCAAGCCCTAAGCTGGTTGTGACCACTGGCACACCACAAGCCATTGCTTCCAAAATTTTAAACTGCATTCCAGAGCCGGATTGCATCGGTGCTATGGAAACACGAGATGAATTAAGCACAGCTGCAATCGACTCGACCCGTCCTGTAACTAACACCTTATCCGAACGCATCGCAATAATTTCCGGCTGAGGGTTACTCCCTGCAACAACAAGCCGTACGTTAGGAATCAATTGTTGCAACCTTGCCCAACAGTTTTTGTAAAACCACACAACAGCATCCACATTAGGCTGGTAATGCATATTTCCAGTAAACGTCACTACTGGATCGGCATTCCTATCAGGGGTTTTATTAAATTCCTGCATATCAATGCCAAGCGGTAACGCAATAACCTTATCACTACCAATTACTTCTTTATCAATATTTGATACAACAAAAGAAAACGAAGCACTTTTTGCCATCTGAATCTCATACTCTTTCACTCGAAGATATTCAATGTTCAGCAAAAATCTCTTCAAACCTCTGGAGTTGTTAACGCGGCGAGAAAAATTAAGCGCCATTGAATCCACCATATCAACAAACAATGGCCCCCGATACAAGCCGAGACTACCAAGTGCTCTAATTGTTATGGCGTATACCACATTGGGCCGAAAATTCGAAATAGTTACTCCAATAACACTTCTAAAAACAGACGACTCAAACAGAGCACATTGAAAAGGTTTGTTAAAATTAAATAGTGAACGCAACGCGCTGAAGACCGCCTCAAATTTACTCCAGTGAACCATCTGTACACGTATTCCAAGTGATTCCAATTGTAGCTTCTGACTTTTATCCTCATCACTCCCCCCAAAGCAAATCAAATGAATTTGGTGGCTACGTGACAAATACTCTAGTCGATGAAATGAAAGAACTTGATCCCCTTTTTTTCCTTTTGCGGGGACTCGTGGGCTTATAACTAATATCTTCATAATTAAATCATATTACTTTCTAAATCATTCGCAATAATGCGACCCTCAATGAATTATTTTGAGAATAGAGCAGCGTTTATTGAATACCAACCTTATCTTTTTTGTAATATCGGGCTACACAGGTATTAGTCCACAAATCCACATCCGTAGATATGTCAAAAAGAAATAAGCTTTTTGGTGCTTCACCCACAATTGAAGGAACGCGAATGATTCTATCTGTACTTGCTGTCTTTGAAATATAACTGTCCCTTTGTTTAAATTGTTTTTTTATTTGAATGGCCAAGGTGATATCAGAAACAATTGAAAAAACTGTTATCCCAGCGAAAATTATTGACACGATTTGAAACATCGCCCATCTAGATTTAGAACTTTTTTGAATAACAGCGTCTTCTAGTAATATGTTTAAGATTGAAAAAACGCCCATCACACTGAATACTGTAAAATAAAATCCCGTTCTTGGTTCCGCAAATGAGCTCACTGGAATCAATGGTAAGACTGTTACTACTGCACAGACGAAGTACAAAATTGGCCAAGCAAATTTGTGTGGCAGCTGCATTAGATAACCGAGGAAATCTGAAGGTTGCTTACTTTTCGTATAAGCCTTAGCGGCAAGCAAAAGAACCAGAATGGCAATGGATGGAAATATATAAATTGGCCAGTTTAACTTATAAATAAACACTGAATAGAGAACCGCAATACCATGTAGAACCGAATCCAAGTTAAAGTTAAACGAGTTTGGATGATATGTAGCTCTTACAAAGTTGCCTGGCGCTAAAATCACAACTAATGCACCAACAAAGACACCCAGCAACATAGCTACAGCCATATTTTTTTCCTTAGACTGTAGCGCGCCCCATCGTTTAGTCAATAATGCTAATCCGAAAAAAACAAGTGCCGGAGACAGCAGCTCAATACCATTACCAACGATACAACCCCAGATAAAAAGAACAGATAACGGCAGATTAGATATTAACTTTGAATTATTGCCATTTAGGATGCTCATTAGTTGAAGCATCCAAAAGCCACCTAATAACATTGGAAAAAGATATACAACGCCACCCGTAAACCAAAAGACTGTTTCTCCAATTATCGGACGGAGTGTAAACCAAAGCACCGGAAGGACGGCAACGGTCATCCAACGAACTCTTTGGGGGGTATTATGGAATACAATTGATGCAACCAAGTACGCCAAGAGAACTAATTCAAAACCCGCTACGCCATTAAGTAAATTAACATTCTGAATTGAAGAAAGCTTTACCTCTAGACCAACAATTAATGATGTAAGAATCCTACCCGTCCAACCGAAGTAGAGCGCAAACATATGTGGCAACAATTCAACATCTGAGTAGTTTAAAAAATTGCAATAATCATCAATGGACGGCCATGAAAAATACCCAAGCACACCTAGACAAATGGAGAAAATTGCGATGAAAAACAGCGGGAAGTTAAATCTTGCTAACTGAGGATAAACCACGTGTAAATTGCCTTTGCTCAGCGAATTAAAGGGGCATTCTACCTAATATTCTGGACGTTAACTGCTTTACACACCTAAAACTTGGGATTGCCGATCGGTTGCATATTCTGAAATTAACTTCTGATAGTCGCTATATTCCCTTATGTAGTCTCCCTCATCAAACTTGTCTGATGCCAAAACCAAGCAAACAGAGCCAGGATCAAAATTAAGCTCTGCGGCCCAAATCATTGGCGGGATATGCAACCCCTTCCAAGGACGATTTAAATGTATCGTCGCCTGAAATATACCATCATCAACTTCCACGTCAAAGCTTCCTGACAAGCAGATTAGGAACTGATGCAAGTTATGGTGCGCATGAGCCCCACGACCCTCCTCTGTTGGCACATCGTATAAATAAAAAACACGCTTTATATCAAAAGGAATATGGTTACCTCCCTCTATAAATGACAAATTACCCCGGGGGTCATTTATTTTGGGTAGGGTAACTACTTTGCAGTCATTGACAGTTGGTTTTCGCATCGTGATTGAGCTTTCCTTTAAAAATAGCTTTTGCGAAAAAATACGTAATCGGCACCGATAGCGCTACAACAATTAAAGGAGCTAGCTCTTTAGGTAATTTGATAATTTCAACAAAAAGCCAAAGCATCGCCACGCCAAGGATATAGTTAAGACCATAAGTTAATGGATAGGCTGTTGCTGTACGAAAGTTAGGCGCTTTATTAAAAACCCATCGCACATTAAGCGCATAACCTAACGCGATTCCGGCAACATAAGTGAGCGAGTAAGCCCAGATATAGGGCATCAAGAACAATAAACCGAGGTACAGCACGTAGGTTAATCCCGTGTTCAATGCGCCAGCAATTAGATACCTCGAAAAAGTCATCATAATCACCAAACTTCTTCAATTACAGTTTCCGGTCTCTTATTGGTTTCATCGAAAATTCGCCACAAGTACTCACCAATAATTCCCAGCATTACTATAATCAGGCCCAATAAAAAGGTAATGAGGGCGACGACGGTAGCAAAACCCTCAACAGGTATCCGATTAAATACAGCAGACATTACAACTACGCTGCCATACAGAAAGCTACACAACGCAACAACAGCACCTACACCTGATATGGCACGAATAGGGGTAATCGAAAAGCCCAGCATGACATCAAGAAATGCAGTGAATTTTTTTGCAAATGTCCAGCCGGATTTACCATGAATGCGCGCTGGACGGTCATAATAAATAATATCAGGCGTATATCCTAACCAGTACGCCAGTAGCGGGGTAAATACGCTCTTTGCACTGTTAAGTAGATATGGCAGGAATGCTTTATCCATCAATGCCATGTCATAGCCTCCTTCTGGATAATCCTGAAGGACTAACGTTCGCAGTAACTTATAATAAATCTTGGAATACAGCTTCGATACTAACGGGTCTTCACGGGTTGTGCGTTCACAAATTACGAATTTTGATCCCGCAAGCCAACGGTTAACCATCTCGATGATCAGATTTGGCGGATCTTGCAGGTCAGCGGCAAGAATCATAAACGCATCGCCTGAAACAAACTTAAGCCCAGTTTTAGAGCAGTGAACAGCGCCAAAATTTCGGGTTAGCTTTACGACTTTGGTGCTTTCTCTGCGCTTTTTAAATTCAAGCAAGTTAGCTAAAGACTCATCCTTGGAGCCATCGTCAACAAAAATTAATTCCAATTGAATCGTGCGCTCAGCTAATTGCGATTCAATTTTAACTAGCTCATCAAACAAACGTGGCAAGCTGCAGGCATTAAAATAAACGGGGACAACAATTGAAAGTTTTTTGGGATTCATTTGCCCAGCTCCAATTCATAATACTCATGCGCAATCCCACCGCCCCCAAATTCAGATTTGTAGCGGAATAAGCCATCGTTCAACACTTTACCACCGTCTTCGTTGCTTGTTCCAAAATCAAAATAACGCGCACCAGCTTGCTGCGCTTCAGTAATTGCACCATCGAAAACAGCATCGAGCGCGGACACGTCATAAGCATTTTCGCTAGCGGCAATATACTGAGCGTGCCATACGGCGCGAGAATTAAAGAAAAGCACCCCCGCCTCAACTCGACCATCGATCAATGCACATCGGATAATAATTTGTTCAGGGAATCGTTCTTTAAGCAAAGTAAGTTCCGCCAAAGAGTGCACTGGCTTGGAATCATGCTTACGCGCCAAATTCTGCACGATAACTGCCCACAAATCACCCAGCAATGTCGGATCACTCGACAAAGTAACCGATTTTTGTGCTTTCTTAAGCCCGCGACGGCGTCGCTCACTAAGTGGTTTGCGTTCAGCCAAGTCAATCGTACAAGAAAGATCGCAGCGGACGCGCTTCGCATTCAGTCGATACAGCGCATAAAGGTCATCTTGGGATGGCGTTGTCGCATAGATATGTGGCAGTACTTTGTATTGCAAACGATGGTAGCCTGCGTTTCGATAAAACTCGCTTAAGGCCGTTAATGTTTCGAGTATCCGCAAC
This sequence comes from Gallionellaceae bacterium, assembly GCA_037140475.1. Taxonomy (GTDB): domain Bacteria; phylum Pseudomonadota; class Gammaproteobacteria; order Burkholderiales; family Gallionellaceae; genus PALSA-1006. Next base: position 3,186 of record JBAXEJ010000009.1, on the reverse strand, counting down.
CCGCTAAGCCAGCCGTGGTGAACAATACCGCCATAAGTTATTCCTGGATGGCTGATAACCTGCTTGGGATCAGATAATGACTCCGCTGCCGGGAAAACGCCAATCAGTTTCCCAGATTCCATTATTAGCACTGACATATCTTTGAAGCGGTCACCGTGATAACGAAGAAAACCGCGCGTATGCAAAATAGTGGCGTTCACCGCGCCCGCACAAAACTCTTCCCAAGTAGCTTCATATGATTCTACATAAGGAACAATCTCAATACTCACGCGATTAACTCTGCCACGCCGAAACCTTGCTCTCCAAAATTATTGCCGTTATAAAAGCAATAGGTTTTGTCACCAACTGAAATTACCGCCGAATACATAATTGCATTGGAATCGAATCCATCCTCCGATACATCTAGTCCCATTTCGTCATCTTTGCGTACCCAGTTGATACCATCGGTTGATTCGGCGTAGCCCAGCCGATACGCCGCTAAAGAACAGCGGCGGATCGAATAGAAAAGCTGATAATCATTTGGCCCGCGCTTAACCACCCAAGGGCGACCGAAGCCGTGCTCATCTTCTCCGGTGATCGCCATGGAAAGCTTTCCCGTATCGGCCCAGTGAATCCCATCCTTTGATTCCTGATAACGCAAGTCATAAACCGGCATGGGCTTGCCGTTGAGACTTGTCCATTCGCTCCCCGCAACATACCAGAGCTTGAACACGCCCTCGTCATACATCGCAAATGGGCCACCTCTAAAGAAGAGTTCTTTAGAGGTGCGATCAAGTATCGGTGCTTGGCAATATCTTGTAAAAGACTCGCCACCATCTTTGCTCACCGCAAGGCCGGAAAAAATACGATAACGAATGTGCGTGCAGAGTTCAAATCCAGCGTAATACATGAACAGGGTATCGGGCTCCATTTGCACGATACTAATTGCCATCAGCCCATTGTCATCGAAAGTTCCTGGCTCACCGATGTCAAGTACAGCACATGTTGAAATACCAAGAACGCGGGTCGGGTCTTGTGCAGAGACATCCACATAGCCGGGGCGGCCACGACCTTTTTCATCAAGACATGTAATAAAAACACGGATTACCTCATCGTTCAATCTGAAGGGAGTCGGCCCCATGCCATGCGTTTTTGCCCATGAACAGAGACCATCCGTGTTCCAAACCAATCCTAATTTTCGCCACTTCATTATTCTTTAACTTTAAAAAAACGTAATGCTGGAATCTTAGCAGGCACAGGCTGTTCGCCTTTGAATAGCTGATTGGGCTCTGTATTGTGGATGATGGTGACGGCAATCCCAATCCAGTTATCCTCACCGATAGTCACGTTGTTGGCTAAAGTAGCATTGACTCCGATGAAGCTGTTACGCCCTATATCGCAAAATCCCGAGATCACCACATGGGAGGCAACGAAGCAATTATCTTGAACGACCGAGTGGTGCCCGATGTGATTGCCGCTCCAGAGTACGACGTTGTTGCCGATCTTGACGAAGGGCTGAACCGTATTGTCTTCAAAGAGGAAGCAATGCTCGCCGAGCTGCACGTTATGCCAAACAAAAGCACGACTGCTGATGTAACTGGCCGGACGATACCCCTTGGCCCTTGCCGTTTGATAAAAACGGGTACGCAGGCGATTAAGTTGGGTATAAACCAGTGCCGCGTAGAACTCAACCTCGACAGGACTGAAGTGGTCCTCAAGCTGTTCGAATGGAACAATGGGTAAACCGAATAGCTCATTTCTTTTAAGATGCGCGGATTCAACTGCAAAACCTACGACTTTATATTCGGAGTCATGAGTGAAACACTCATACGCGACTTCAGCAAATGCCGAGTCTCCAATAATTACCAACTTCTTTGTTTTGGTCATTGCAATATTCTACGGACGCGTGATCAAAATATCTTCCCGGCGGTTTGCCATTGGAAGGAGTGGATTTTGCGGTATCACATAGGCATCAAAACCCTGAGCTCTCGCACGTTGAAGTAAAGCAAACACTACTGCATCATCAATCTGGTCTGGCTCTATTTGATTGAAATTTACTATAGGAACTTCCGAAGTTTTCATGAACTCTTGATGTGATTGAATGCCGGTCTCGCTGGCAAAAAATCGCTTGCGCTTGGATATGTTTGGAATGTCCCCAATTAGAAACTGCCCTCCGGGCGCAAGTAGTGACAGAGACACATCCAGAAATCTAAAAAAAGCTACATCAACAAGAATGTAGTGAAGGACGCTGTAGCAAAGGATCACATCTACGCCCCCCTGTAACTCTGCAATTATTTCCGGGCAGTTTGGATAGAGAGCCGCGACTTTTTTAATGAAGGGCTCGTCTGGAAGGTGCGCAAGCATTTCCGCACTATCAATCAGCGTTAATTTATGTTTTTGCTCGCGACAAAGATTAATGAGCATTTCTGGCAAATCGCTACAACCTGGCCCGATATCAAGCACCTGACTGCCAACTTCAAGTAAATTGCTTTGCTTGTTTAAAATATCGGCAAAAATTGCCTCTTCAAAACCAGCTCGATAGGTATCAGGAAAACCAATGCGCTCATATTTTGACAGCGACTCGTCTTCTGCAAGACGCCGAAAATCTTCGAACGCGATGTTGGCGAATGGATTTTTTGCTGTCATTCAAACTCACTACGGTTGAAGAATTGTTGTACGGCACCAATGACTCGCTCTATCTCCTCGTTACTTATTCCCGGGAAACAAGGCAGAGTAACCACCTGATCACAAGCCTTTTCAGTACTGAGCAATGAACCTTTGCACTGTGAGCACCGATAGGCTGGTTGCAAATGGTCCGGAATCGGATAATGCACGTCCGTGGTGATGCACTGCTCTTTCAAAAATGCGCGAAAACGATCACGATCAGCAACTCGTACCACATAAAGATGTGCGACATAATCATCCCCTAAAGAAGCAGGGCATTCTATCGGTAGTGTTGAGAAGGCGAGATTGTACCTTTTCGCTATTACCCTTCTTTCTGCATTTACGCGATCAAGATTGGGCAATTTTTCCCTGAGAATCGCAGCTTGCATTTCATCCAATCGACTATTGCGCCCCCCTGCAGCTTCAACACAATATTTAGCACCCCATCCATATTGTCTTAGTTTTTTCAAACGATTGGCAATGTTCTCGTTAAAGTGGACCCCTCGGTCAAGACAATAATGCATCGAGTTTAAGAGGGTAGCC